>JAFRKG010000006.1 GCA_017431845.1 Methanosphaera sp.
AGCATATAACCAAATAAACACTTCACACAACAAATAATAAAATAAATAAAGCAGAATTAAATAAAATAAAAAGTAAACAATAATTAATAATAGATATTATTAAAAATACATTAATGATATTAAAAATAAAATAATACACGACAAAATGAAAATAAAATAAGAACAAATAACAAATAATATACAAAAACAAGTTAAATAAACCTTAAAAAAAATAAAAATAGTAATACAAAACATCACATAAAATCATATAAAACCTTAGCTTGACAGCATTGTATGGATTAATTCTAAATATTATAAAATACAGATATAAATATTAGTATTTTATGATTATTAATTTTTTGGGATTATCATGATTAATAAAGAAGATCTGGAAAATGTTAATCGGGAAACAATGACCGAGTTAAAAAGTGTCATTCTCTTAATTTTAACATTAATTGACTTAATATTCATTTTTCTTTCAACTATTTATTCATTTAGTTTTAAGGTAGATAATATTTTTGCCGATTATGATTTTCTTGTTTGTTTATTGTTATTTATTGATTTATCCTATGATTTCTATACTAGTAATAAGAGTTTCAAGGAATATTTTATTAATGATAAGCAAATTATCTCCTTATTGTCTTTGCTGCCATTTGATATCCTGTTCAGGTATTTCAGTGTCTTCCGTTTGTTCAGGTTCCTGAGAATTATTAAAATTGTGCGTGTATGGCATGTTTTAAAGGATCTTGATTCATTATATTACTTTATTAAGCATCATATGCTGAAGTTACTCCTGATATTGCTCTTAATTTATGTGGCTTTGTCTTCGGTACTGTTAATTGTATTTGACACGGCTATTGATAACCTGCAGGAAGCATTATGGTTTATTGTTGTAACCATATCATCGGTAGGTTATGGTGATATTGTACCTGTTAATCCGATTAGTAAATCATTAGCGGTTTTAACCATTCTTATCGGAACGGTATCGGTTGCAATTTTCACAGCATACCTGTCTGCAATGTATAATCAGAAGCCTGAAATGGAAAGAAAGGATGCTTTTATAGAATATTTTAATAAGCTTGATGAGACTAATAATGCATTGAATGATAAGGTTTCTGATTTGAATGATAAGGTTTCTGTTATGGAAGAGGAGAATAAGCTTTTGAAGGATAAGCTTGATGGGATGACTGACAAATTAGATGCCATATCAGATAAGTTATAAAATTATCACCCCCTCACTGTTTTTTTTCTTATAAGGGATTATTTTATCAATTACACCTATTTTACTGATAATAAAGTGTAATATTCAAATAATTTAAAAATCATAATAATAGATATGATATTATAAAAAATGGGGGAGAAATATAGAATGTTAGAGGAGTATTTACCATTTGTAGGACTGCTAATATTTGGTAATATAGAAAACTTAATTCTTGCTTCACAGGGTGAAGTAAAAAATGCAAAAGTGCTCTCATTAAGTATAATGAGCATAATCATAGTAATTGCATGGTATGCAATAGGAGCTATACTAACCAAGGAAGCAATCAGATATTCAAACATCATCGACTTTATAGGTGGATTAGCAATATTCATATTAGGTGTTCAAGCAATCATTGAAGCACATAAATCAAAGAAAAGCAAAAAAGGTGCAGGTGAATAAGTATGAATCTAATAAAGGATTGTAACGGTTTCTGGGGTTTGCTTGTTTTTGGTAACATAGAAAATTTAATTCTTGCTTCACAGGGAGCAATAGCAAGTGTAAACCTGATAATATTATTAATTTTAAGTCTTATCTGTGTTGTTTTATGGTTACTGGCCGGAAAATTTGGAACACAAATAGCAATCAAGTATGCAGATGAAATTGAGATTATTGGCGGATTAGCAATAATAATATTAGGTCTTCAGTCAATGCTCAGTGCAGTAGGAATATTATAAGAATATTAATATTCCAATTATTTCAAATAAAAAAAAATTTTTTTTCTTCAAGAATGAATAAGGAGTTTTATGAACAAGTAGTATACTGTTCATAGCATTCATTATTTCAAATAACAACTATTTTTTTCATAATTTTACTTATAATACTTACCCATTTTTTTCTTTAAAAGAATATTATGGATTAATTATAAAATATAAATACCATACTTATTATTAGATTAAATACCAAATATGTAACTATAACCATACATAACAGAATAAAATGAAAACATTATGGGGTGTAAAATGGCAATGTTATCAGAGAACGAAACACAAATCGACACAAAAGAAAGATTCAACGAAATATATAAAGTAGCAAAAAAACATAACCTGGGAAAACTATTCCTAACATCATCCAAACGAACAAAAAACGGAAAATATGATGAAGAACTAGACTCCTCAGCACTAAGACTAACAATGGAAGAACTAGGACCAGCATTCATAAAACTAGGCCAAATACTATGCACACGACCAGACCTAGTAGGCGTCGAAATGGCAGAAGACCTGAAAAAACTAAGAGACAACACTCCAACCACACCATTCACCGAGATGAAAAAAGTAATAGAAACAACACTAGGAAAACCACTAGAAGAAATCTACTCAGAATTCGATGAAACACCACTAGGATCAGCATCCATCGGCCAAGTATACAAAGCAACACTCAAAACAACAGGAGAAAAAGTAGCAGTAAAAGTCCAAAAACCAGGAGTATACGACATAGTAGCCGCTGACGTAAAAATAATGGAAGAAATAGCAATAACATCAGACAAATACATAACAAGCGTAAAAACATACAACCTACCCGCAATAGTAAAAGAATTCAAAAGATCAATATTCAAAGAACTAGACTACATGGAAGAAGTTATGAACATGCAAAAAGTAACACATAACTTCGAAAACGAAGACTACATAAAAATACCAAAAGTATACACCGACTACTGCTCAGACAAAGTAATAACCATGGAACTCATCGACGGAATAGAAGTAACCGAACTCTTCGACAAACAAATCGAAGGAATAGACAACAAAACCATAGCAAACTATGGAGTACGATCCTACTTCAAACAAGTAATACTAGACGGATTCTTCCACGCAGACCCACACCCAGGAAACATGTTCATCACAAAAGACGCAAAAGTATGCTACATAGACTTCGGAATGATGGGAATACTAAGCGACGATTTCCGAAGAGACCTCGCACGACTAATACTACTACTACTCGACGGGAACACAAACAACCTAATCAAACAACTAATACACATGAAAGTAATCACACCAGAACACGACACAGAAGACCTAAGAATGGACATACAAGACCTCCTGGGCAGGTACATGGGAGCAGAACTAAACCAGATGAATGGAATACTAGAAAAACTAATGAACACCATGATAAAACACAACGTAATACTCCCAAGAGAATTTGTGATGATAGGAAGAGGACTAGCACTCATAGAAGACACAGGAAGTAAACTAGACCCAGAATTCAACGCAGCCGAGGAAGTGCAGAACCTGTCATACCTGATAGTAGCCCAGAGATTTGACCCCAAAAACATAGCAGCAGGCAGCCTAAACTATGTAATGGATATAGAAAACCTTCTAAAAGACCTGCCAGACAGGATAAACAGCACACTAAACAAGGTAGAAAAAGGAGAAATAGAAGTAAACCTCAACCACACAGGCCTAGACACATTCAAAAACCAAATATCAGTATCATTAATACTATCAGCACTAATAATAGGATCCTCACTAGCAATACTAGCAGACAAAGGACCAAAAATCTATGAAATATCAGCACTAGGATTCACAGGATTCGTAATAAGCGCAGTCCTAGGACTATACGTGGTAATGGGAATAATAAAGAAAACATAAAAAAAGATATAGGGGGAACAAAAAAAAGATGTTAGGCACCATAAAAAAAATCAGAACAGGACTAGAAATAGCAAACTTCCTCAAAGACGAAATAATAAACCAAACAGTAAAATTCATAACAGACGAACCAAAACTAATGAAAATAATAAAAAACGATTCAAACACATTTATCATAAGAGAAATAGCAACTAAGCAGATAACAGACAATGAACTATTAAAAGAAATAATATTTGACACATCAAAAACAAGATACACAAAAAACGTATTTGACCTACGCGAAATCGCAGCAAAACAAGTAACAGACGAAGAAACACTAACAGAAATAGTAGACAAATACTATGACAAAACAACAAAAACAAAATATGGACTAAACGTAGTAAAAAGTGCGATAGAACAAATAAACGATGAAGACAAACTAATGACCATCGTAGAAAGCAACTATGATGAAAAAATAAGAAAACAAGCACTAACAAGAATCAACAACAAATATGATGAACCAGACCTAAGCGAACTAAGAACAAACTGTGATGATAACATAAAAGTAAAACGAATGCACGCAATAGACAAAATAAACGACGAAGAAACACTCATCGACATAGCAATGAACGCAAACTACATGGACGTACGAGAAAAAGCAGTGAACAAAATCAAAACAGACGACACAACAATAAACATACTAAAACACCTAATCACCCAGGAAAAAGAATACAACAAGATAATGAACGACTACATAACAACAAACCAGGAAAACGAGGAAAACAAACAAGAAATAATCAGAAAAGCAAACAACCTAGGAGTACAATACAAAAAAATAGGAAACACCAAAAAAGAAAAATTCTACAACCAACAAAGCAAACTACTAAAAAACAAATAACCTCCTCTTTTACACATTACCCCCTTTTTTATTACTGTATTGACATAAAGAATCATATTTAGCAACGAAACAATATATATGTATTGTTATTCTTCCAAATACTATGTTACTCATATTTATAGTATTCATTTATTTATAAAATTACCATGTAAACATATTATATATAGTATACAAAATTCATGTAATATTAGTTGTAAATATGGAAACTAAATTAATGAGAGTAGGCAAAATTACACACCAACGCTTAAAATGATAGAGGAAAAAAATCAGATACATTTGATTCAGTTATTAGTGTTGTTTTCATGCTTTGTGATTGAAAAAGAAGAATTATGATTTAAGTAATAGAAAAAAGAGCATATGATGAAGAGGATTAGGGTATAATTTTTTAACTCTTCATCCATAATTTGTTTTATATTTGGATTTTGTCTCTATATATTATATCTTCAGTACAGTTGTTACTTTTCCTGTCTTGTACGCACTATTTTCTCCACTTATTATCAGTAACTCGTAGAGTCCTGGTCTGAGTGTTGTTATGAATGACAGGTTTATTTTCCCGTTTTTACTCTTTACATTGTTTAGCAATGTTTTACCCTTTACTTTGAATGCTAGTTTAGTATTGGTTACGAGTAGTTTGCCTGTTTCATCCGTGATTGTTGCCTTAACTGTGGTTTTCTTGTTCTTGGTGGTTACACTGTCTGGTGTGATGAGTACTGCTTTTTTCTCTAGTTTTATGCTGCCATTGGTTTCGGTTCGTTGGTAGTATTTTCCTCCAAATACTGCTGTTAGTGTGTATGTTTTTGCACTGTATGTTGCGGGTATGGTATATTCTAGTACTGCTTCTCCGTCTTTTACCTTTGCGTATAGTGTGTTTCCTTTCTTGTCTTTTAGTGTTTTACTGTTTATTTTGAACACTACTTTGTCATTGTTTACACGGTCACCATTGGCGTCTAGTACTTTTGCTCTTAGTGTTATTGTTTGTCCTGCCTTGGCTGTGATTGTTTTCTTGTCTAGTGTTATCTTGGCTTTTCCTTTGCTGATGTTTAGTATTCCTGTTGCATTGCTTCGGCAGGTCTGGTACTTCTCGGTTCCACTGTATACTGCTTCGATATAAGTGGTGTTTTTTATCCATACGCTTTGTACTTTATAATTTATGCTTGCTATTCCATCTTTTACTTGTGCATAGATGATGTTACTGTTTTCGTCTTTTAGTGTTATTCCATTGATTTTGAAGATTGCTTTTCCACTGTTTACTTTTTCTTTATTTTCATCTTGTATGTTGGCTGTTATTTTGGTTATGCTTCCTATGCTGGATTTTATTGGTTTTATTGTAATTGTCGTGTTTAATGGTGGTTGTGTTAGTTTTTTTATAATGTCATTTAATTTGTCTATTGTTTGATTTTGTTGCTCGATTATGTTCTGGTAGTCTGGTAATATGTTTATTTTTTGTGTTAGTGTGGTGTTTGTGTAGTCATTGTTTTCTGTTTTATGGGCTGTGATTGTTGTTAATCCTTTTTGTGCCCTTATTTCTGTTAGGCTTATTTTTCCTTCATTGTCCGTGGTTTTTGTTATGCTACTTCCATTTGGTAGTGTGATATTGATTTGTTCTTGTTTTATTGGTTGGTTGTTTTCGTCTGTGACTGTTATTGTTGCTGTTAGGTTGTTTTCTATTGGATTTATTATGTCGATTTTTATATTGGTTTGATGTTTTACTTTAATTGTGACTTGGTAGTTGGATTGCATGTGTGTCTGATTTCCTGTGTATGCTGCTATTATGTTATGTTCACCATATGCATAGTAAGGTCTTATTATTGTTTCATTGTTATTTATATGTCCAATTATTGTCTGACCAGTTTCATCAGTAATTGTTATTGTCCCATTGCTTATATAATTATTTTCTTCATCTTGGACTGTTACTTTTACTACTGTGTTGGCAGCTGTGTTGTTTATGATTGTTATCTTGGTTTGTGTCTTAATTAATTTTTCATAATTTAATATGTATATGTTATCAGAGTAAGTGTCATTGCTTCCTTTAACTATGAGTTTTATTGTATGATTTCCCGCTGGTGCTGTGAAGTCCTCTATTTTTCTATCAGTTAAATCATAGGTTTGTCCTTCTCTATCATCAATGTATATTTGTACTGGTGATGTTTTTGGTATAACTGTTGGATTCTCATTTAATATTACATTACGTGTTTCGTTTAATATGAATTCAGCAGGTGTTGAATTTATGAACGTGTTACCGGTTAGGTTCATACTAGAATTGAATGTGTTGAGTATTGCTCCTCCAAGGGAGGCAGTGTTATTGATTATAGTGTTACTTGTTATGCTCATACTAGAATTGTATGTGTTGTGTATAGCTCCAGCGTATATTGTTGCATTGTTATTGTTTATTGTGTTACTTGTTATGGTCATACTAGCATTGTACTCATTGTGTATTGCTCCAGCGTATATTGTTGCAGTGTTGTTGTTTATTGTGTTGCCTGTTATGACTATATAGGATTGGTAGTTGCATATTGCTCCTCCACGATCACTTGCGACATTATTGTTTATTGTGTTGTCTGTTATAGTCATATCAGAATGGTTGAAGTTGATAACTGCTCCCCCATTTTTTCCTGCGTTGTTTTGTATAGTGTTTCTTGTTAAAATCATAATAGATTCATAGTTGCATATTGCGCCTCCACTGCTTGTTGCGTTGTTGTAGTTTATTGTATTTCCTATTAGAATCATATTAGCATTATGGATGTTATATATAGCTCCTGCTCTGGTTGCAGTGTTATTGTTTATTATGTTGCCTGTAATGTTCATAGTAGAACCATTACTGTTATATAGTGCTCCCCCACCAACAAATGTGTCTGTTCCATTCGCATGATTGTTGTGTATTGTGTTTCCTGTTAGGGTCATACTAGCATGATTTGTGTTGAATAGTGCTCCCCCACTTTGTTTTACATTATTATTGTTTAATAAACTATCTTGTATGGTTAGAGTCCCCCGGTTAGATATTGCGCCCCCATTCGTTGCTGTACAATTTGTAATTGTAATATTTTTTATTGTTGCTGTGGTTTCACTTGGAATATTTAGGAATTGATATTGTCCATTCCCGTTTATTGTGTGATTGTTTCCATTTATAGTCAAGGTTTTTATTCCATTATTAACAGTTGTACTGGCAGTAAGTGTTATGTTAGATGTGATGCTAATTGTCAAGGCATCATATGTGCTGCTCGTCAGATAACCATTTAATGTATCATAATCATCTATGTCTACTGTTACTGGTGCTGTTTTCGTGTTTGTTGTCCTGTTTTTCTTTATTTTTTCTTTTATCGTTTTTAAATTATTTTCTTTTTCTGTTTGTATTTCTTTTACTTCAGTACCTGTTGCTACTTCTACTTGTGTTGTTGTTTTTTCTAGCACATCATTATCTGTTGTTGTATTATCACTAGCATTCACAACACTTATACTTAGAAGCAATAGCATACTTAGTACTACGAAGTATTTGATAATTTTCCTCATGTTATCAGTCAGTTTTTTTTATAATTTTAAAATTATTAACAAAGTTCATATTTTTTGACTATAATATTATAATTTTTTTGTTATTAGTATAATGAACTTATTACTTTATATTTATGTAGACATTTTATTTTATTTTTATCTACGGTCATAAATAGTCATTTGAAAGGTTTTAATCTGGTTTGAAGTTTAGTCTTTTAATGGATGTTGATTATTATTAACTTATTATTTTTTCTTATGATAAAAGAGAGAATATATCCTTTGTACCCGAAAAACCTTAATACAACTCATTACAATGACTATTCAAACCCTGTTTGAAATTTATTTATTATTGGTATGAAAAAATATTAACATTCCCCTTATAATTATTGGATATGAAATTCACTAAGAGAATGGATTAAAAAATAGTTTATAGAGAGGAACTGTTTTTTTCTTATTTAGATTTTAATTATATGGGTCTAGATTTATAGTTCATCAAAAAAAGTATTTGCATCCTTTGTTTTTGTAGTATATCCTTGATTTATGATATCATTATAAATTTACAATAATTTTGGTGAAAAATCAAAAAAAAAGAGGGGAAGATGGACTGAATAAAAAATTTTTATCCAATAATAATTTTTTCCGTGTAAGTGTTTGTCTGATTTTCATTATCTGTGAAAACTACTTTAATTTCATGAACTCCTAAGTATTTATCCAATAATTCAAGAATTACCATTGCACTATCATCTGATGTAGTTCCATTGAATACAAGTACTCCATCAATATACACTAGTAAATGACCGTTTGTAAAGTTTAAGTTAAATATTTTATTCAATGCATTTAATGTCAGTTTATTTCCTGTAAATACTACTGTGTTATCACTTGCAAGTTTAATTGTATAAATGTTTTGTTCTATTTTATTGTTTTGTATGCTATTATATAATCCTACATTTTCTGATGTCTTATGTGATCTTTTAGGTGTTGTTTTATTTGATGAATTATCTGTTTTTGAATCATCAGGTACTATAGTACAATTATAGGTAAATGCATCACAATTAAATGTATCCTTTGTATTATTTATTAAAACACAATTATATAATGATGGTTCTGTATTATTAGCATATATAGCACCACCGCTTTCAGCATTATTCGTTAAAAAACGGGTATTATTCACCAATAAAGTATCATTAGTAAAGATAGCACCACCAAATTCTGCATGGTTATCAATAAAGGAAGTATCATCTATTGTTGCGTTATGGACATATAATCCTCCACCGTATACTGCGGAGTTATTTATGAATTTGCCGTTGAATTTTACGTTTACCATGTTGTTTAAGAAGTTTATTCCTCCTCCATATTCGGCTTTGTTGTTGATGAAGTTGGAATTAAATACTATGTTGTATGGTGTTTCTCTGTAGTTTACTGCTCCACCATAGTTATTTGCGGTATTGTTTATGAAGTCGCATTCGAATGAGTTATTGGTTGATGTGTCTCTGAATATGAGTGCTCCACCGTTACCGTTTGGTGCTGTGTTGTTTATGAATTTTCCTTTGATTTTGTTGTTGTTTGCTAGGTCGAAGAAGATTATTGCTCCTCCGTGTGCTTTTGCTGTATTGTATCTGAAGTCGCTGTTGAATGTGTTGTTGTGTGTTTGGTTGAAGAAGAATATTCCTCCACCGTTTACTCCTTCATTGTATTTAAAAATACTTTCGAATATGTTGTTTGTTGTGAGGTCGTGGAATAGTAATGCTCCTCCGCTTACTTCTTGTGCTTTGTTTTTAATGAATTCTGATTTGAATGTGTTGTTTTTTACGCGATTTCTGAAGTACATGGCTCCGCCGTCACGTTCTGCAATGTTTTCTTTAAAGGTTCCGAGAATACGTGTATTTTCTACTGGGCCTTCAAAGTATATTGCACCGCCCCGTATAGCAGAGTTATTCATGAAGACTGAGTCAATTAAACTATCAACAGTGGATGATTCGATGTATATTGCACCTCCACTGGTAGCATTATTGTTTTTGAAACTACAATCAATTATGTCCAAATTACTGCTATTTGAATAAACTGCACCACCAAAATTTGCTACATGATTATCCATAAAAGTACAATTAACTAATTTAACATTATTTCCAGTTATATAAAGCACTCCACCATTTTCAGAAGCACCATTAACAAAAACTATGTTCTTAAACGTAATATTATTTCCAGTGACATTAAACATCCGGGCATGAGAACTTCCATCGATAATATGATCATTTCCATCAATAATCAAATTGTTCCCATTTATCTTTATTCCATTCACATAATCCATGTCCTGAGCAGAACTAAAAGTAAAACTCTGATTCAAGAGAGCATAATCATCTGAACAAGAAATAAGATAATCTAAATTATTAAATGTGGAACCAAAATCAATTGCACCATTAAAACCACTAGTTAATGCCAATTCTTCAGATAATACCTTATCCGCATACTGGGCGGATGCTTCATCCGAAACATCCAAATTATTCATTTCACTGTTTGTTGAAGGGGTTTCCCCTTCAGCCATGTTGAACGAATTATCATCTGTAACCGATTCAACATTTTCTAATCCATTATTTGTGTCATCTGAAGTATTTCCAACAGCACTAACAGCTCCAATTGTCAATACTGTCAATAAAATACTCAGAAATATTACTCTTTTAATATTCATAAAATCACTTTTACATGATATATAATATTATGAACATTAAATTATAAATTTTTTTTTTCACAAACACACACCCTCCCCAAAAAAAATTAAACAATCCAGATATAAAACATATCACAGATAAACAGTATATATTTTTTATTTAAAAAATCTAAAACAACAGCACGAAGAGATAAAAATAATCTATTAAACCAAGATTTAATTTATAAAGAAGAAAAAAGAAAAAAATTAGGTATTACATATACTTTAGAAAAAAATGCCATTCTGTTTCATGTTTTGACACCCTATGAATTATTGTTTTTTGGTTATTGTAAATATGGTTTTATAGTTGTAAGTTTTATTATTTATTTTGATATGTTTTTGATATTTGAGGTGTGCCATTTTGTGGTAGTACCAAGAATAATTTTTAAGGAAGTTCTTCGTTAAAGTCCGCAATAACGAAACACAAAAATAAAACTCACAAAACAAACTAATAAACTAATATTTCAAAACAAACATAAATCCAACAATAATTCAAAAATATAAACACATCAATACAATCATAAAACACCAAAAACTAAGAAAACCAAGCTAAAAATTAAAAATTTATAAATACAATAATGAAAAAAACAAATAATATAAACAAAAAGGTTTATACCACTAACAATAGGGGAATATAATATGAGTAAAAAATCAATCATAGGTATTATAGCATTAATAGTCATAGTACTACTAGCCGCATATTTCATATTCATACCACACTACAAAACAGTAGAAATGAGCGGCTACACCTTCGAAGTACCAGACAACAGTGCAGAAGTAAAAAATAATACCGTTAACTACAACACATACCAAGACAAAGATAATGACCTAAACATAAAAACATGGGCATGTAAAGACATAAACGACATAAACGGAACAGTAAACGGATCACTAGAAATCGGAATGCAACTAGAACAAAACAGCGGAAACAACATAACATACAACAACATCACACTAATCAACAAAACAGGAAACTACACCTACTACGACACAAACAACACATGCATGATAATCATCACATCCAAAAACCCAGACATAATCCAACACATAGTAGAAACAATGAAAAAACCACAAATAAACATTGACACAAATCAATTAAACATAACAGCCAACCCTTCAAACACATCCGAACCAGCAAACAACACAACAACAGAAAACCAATCAATATTCTAAAACACAAGTACTTTAATGACAAGATGTTAATAAAAAAATTACTAACCTCCTCCTTTTAACATTATTTTTCATATTTTTTAATAAAACAATTTTTTCTTTACTTGTTATAATTGTATAATGAATATGCAATCTATTTTTTATTTTATTAGCTTTGATGTTGGAAATATTTATTCTGTTGGGGAAAATAGATACAATAACTGTGTATACTTAGAAAAGAATATCCCTTGAATAATAGAAAAAATCTAATTAATAATCCATTTACCATAAAGTATTACATATATTGAGAATATAAAATAATATATCAAAAAAAATAATAAGTGATTTTTTTATGGCATTATTTGGAAAAAGCAAAGAAGAACAAGCACAAGAAGTACAAATGGATATAAGAACAGAAAATAGTTGGTTTGCAATGGGAACACCAAAAGCAATAGTAAGAAATTTGCCAAATGGTGGAAACGGACATACATTTGAATATTTTAAAGCACGAGGCTGTAACCATGTATACCCATGTATACAAATAAAAGATTGTGTAAAAATTATAGAAACAGATCAAACATTTGAAATACAAACAAAAACACAAGGATTTAAGATAGTTCCTAAATCACAAGTAATAGAAATACAATATTTCTAAATATAGGGGTGTCAGATTATTCTTTATCAATAAATAAATCCACACCCTTATTTTTTTTTTAAAAATATTTTACGAAACTATTTAAGAAATATAAACATTTAAATGATCCTATATGAGAAATTATTGTCAATAATACTTTTTTTTTAACCCATTTATAAGAATTATGATGATTAATTAGATTAACATAATCTGTAATAGTTATGTATTCCTTTTATAAATAAATTTAAGATTTTAAAAAAAATTATAATGGGTTATTAATAAGAACTGTCATAATCTTTATGTTGTTCATATAAGTAATCATTATGTGTACCATAGTTTGGATGGGCAGGACCATATTCTTTTTTACCAGTTTTTGGATTTATAACGAATACATCATCTTCACTAGCATAAGAGTTACTTTCTGATTTACTGGCAGAACTTTTTTTACTACTTGAACTACTGCTGCTTTTACTTGTTGATGTTGACTTTTGTTCAGTAGTATTATTAGTTGTAGTATTATTACTTTCATTTAATGTAACATTAATTGTATCATTTGTTGTATTGTTTGATTGCGTATTATTATTTACTAGTATTATGGCAGTTGTTAATATTAATGCACATACAATCGCAGTTATACACAGTATAATTAAATTTTTTTGTTCCACTCTATCTCAACTCCCTAATTGTAATCATTTTTTTTACGAATCTTAGTATATAATAGATAATTTATTCTTCAATAATATAAGGTTTTTTTTTCTTAGACAATACTAACGATATATGTTTAATATACAATTTATGATCCAATTATCATATATATGAAATTCACGTAAATCTTTTATCATATTCTTGATAAAAATATATTATATAATAGTTTGGATCGTAAATAATATGAAAGAAGTTGAAGTAGTAGCAGCAATAATACAAGACGGAGAAAAATTTCTTGCCACGAAGAGAGGATATGGTGAATTCAAGGGATTATGGGAATTTCCCGGTGGAAAAATAGAAGAAAACGAAACAAGGGAAGAAGCACTTATAAGAGAAATAAAAGAAGAATTAACCTGTGACATAAAGATTAAAAAATTCCTGTTGACAGTTGAATATGATTATCCAACTTTTCATCTTGTAATGCACTGTTATCTTTGTGAATTACTCTCAGAATTCACATTACTAGAACATGATGACTATGAATGGTTAAACAGGGACAATATATTGGATGTTGAATGGCTGGAAGCAGACATTAGCGTCGTAAACTACTTACTAACAAAAATATAACCATTTTCGATTTAGGGGTGTGAATATTGACTACAAACAGTCTCATACAAAACAAACCAGAAGAAAATAAGAGAGTATTAAACGTAATAAAACAAGAACTGGAAAAATGTGACGAATTCATGATGAGCGTAGCATTCATCACAACCAGTGGAATCACACCCCTACTACAAGTACTACATGATACAACAGCAAAAGGAAAAATAATAACAACAGACTATAATTACTTCACACAACCCAACGCAATAAAGTCACTAATGAAACTAGAAAACGTGGAAGTAAGAATATACAAATCAGAAGAAGTAGCATTTCATACAAAAGGATACTTGTTTAACGAGGAAGGAAAATACAACATACTAATTGGAAGCAGCAACCTAACAGCAAATGCACTGATGAAAAACAAGGAATGGAACGTGTACAACACATATAACAGTGATGACAAATTTACACAAGACTTACTAAGCACATTCAATGAATACTGGACACAATCACAAAAAGCAGAAAACTACATAGAAGAATACACACAACTATACCAACAAAACAAACCAAAATACACAGTACACCACCAAAACAAAGTACAAGCATTCAAACCCAACAACATGCAACAAGAATTCATCAAAAACTTCAAACAACTACTACAAAAAGGAGAAAAACGAGGACTACTCATAAGTGCAACAGGAACAGGAAAAACATACGCATCAGCATTCGCAATACGAGAAGCCAAACCAGAACGACTACTATTCTTAGTACACAGAGAACAAATCGCAAAACAAGCACTAAACACCTACAAAACAGTACTAGAAGAAGACAACTTCGGACTACTAACAGGAAACCACCACGACAAAAACGCCAAATACCTATTCAGCACAATACAAACCATGTCCAAAGAAGAAACATACACACAATTCAAACAAACAGAATTTGACTACATAGTAATAGACGAAGTACACCGAGCAGGAGCACCAAGCTACCAGAAAATAATGCAATACTTCAAACCAAAATTCTACCTAGGAATGAGCGCATCACCAGACAGAACAGACGACTTCGACATATACAAACTATTCCACCACAACATCATCTACGAAATACGACTAAAAAAAGCACTAGAAGAAAACATGCTATGCGACTTTCACTACTTCGGAATAAACGACCCAGTAGATGCCAACAACACCAGCGACGAACACGTAGACAAAATAATAGAAAACCTAGAATACTACAAATACTCAGGAAACAGAGTCAAAGGACTAATATTCTGCAACACAATAGAAAACGCAGAAACATACTCAAAGAAACTAAATCAAAGAGGATACAAAACAGTAAGCCTCAGCGGAAAAAACACACAAGAAGAAAGAGAACAAGCCATACAAAAACTAATCACAAACAAAGAAAACACAGAACAACTAGACTACATACTCACAGTAGACATATTCAACGAAGGAGTAGACATACAAGAAATCAACCAAATAGTAATGCTCAGACCAACAGAATCAAGCATAATATTCATACAACAACTAGGAAGAGGCCTAAGAAAATCAAAAGACAAAGAATACGTAGTAATACTAGACTTCATAAGCAACTATGACAACAACTACCTAATACCAGTAGCACTATCCGACGACAGAACATACAACAAAGACAAAATGAGAAAATTCATCATCAACATACCACACACAACAATAGGAAACTCAACAATAAACTTCGACAAAATAGCCAAAGAAAAAATATACAAATCAATCAACGACGCAAGCCTAGAAAAAATATCATTCATACGAGAAAAATACAAAACACTAAAAAACAAACTAAACAAAACACCAACACTAAACGACTTCTACGACTACGACGAACTAGATCCAATGTTCATCATATCATACATCAAAGGAAAATACACATCATACCCAGAACTACTACCAAAAATAGACAAAGAAACAGAAATAAACCTAACAAAAGAACAACTACTCTACCTAAAATTCATAACAACAAAACTAGCAAACGGAAAAAGACCACACGAACTAACAATACTAAAAACACTAATACAAAAACAAAAATACCTGATAAATAATGATATAAACTATCAACACGCACTAACAGTACTCAACAAAACATTCTACAAAGAAAAAGAACAAAAAGAATACCAAAACATCCAATTCTACGAACAAAAACAAAACAAAATAACCATCAACAAAAACTTCAAAAAACACCTAAAAAACAAACAATTCAAAGAAAACATCCAAGACCTAATAACACTAGGACTAAAACAATACAAAGACAAATACCAACACAAAAACATTAGACAAGACCCATTCAAACACTACCAAAAATACTCAAGAGACGACGTAGTAAGACTACTAAACCTAAAAAGCAACGACTCATCAACAATATACGGATACCGAACAAAAAAAGACATAAATAATAATTTACACTGCCCAATATTCGTAACATACAACAAAAAAGAAACAATATCCAAAACAACACAATACAAAGACAAATTCATCAACAAACAACAATTCAACTGGATGACAAGATCCAACCTCAAAATACAATCAAAAGAAGTACAACAAATCATCAACCACTCCGGTAACGGAAACCAATTCTACCTATTCATCAAAAAAAGCGACGACGAAGGAAACGAATTCTACTACATAGGACAAGCCACACCAACACAACCAAAACAAACAACAATACAAAACGACAAAGGACAACACAAACCAATCGTCAACTTCCAACTACAACTCAAACAAACAATACGACAAGACATATACGATTACATAACAAATTAACGTTATTTTTCTTAGTTAACTATTTTTTTAGGAAGAATATTCTGTGTTTATAGTTCAGACATTTAAATTTAGATAATAAATAATTCCGTATCAGCAGACGAACCATCAACGACTAAAGTCCTATTTTTACTTTTATAACCTTTATTTATTTTTTTAAGAATATTATTAACAGCATTTTGAAGATTATCTTTATCACAACAAATCTCCTCAATACTTCTTGAGCTATTAACAACATTTCAAAATTTAAACATTCTACAATCTTAGATTTATTAAATAACTCAGTCAGTGAAAGATATATCATTTTCAAAGGATGATGATAAAAAAATAGTTTTGCTGCTGTTTTAAATCTTTTGATTCTTTAAAGCCATTTCTAGCTAAAATATTATCAGTTGATCTAGAACGTGATAATATCAAATATTTTGTTTAACAACATATAATTAGGGTCTTGTTCATAGTAATTTAATCCATGTAACATTAGTATAGCTAAAACTATATATATTATGGGTTTTATATAAATATAACAATGAATAACCCATAATTTCTAAATAAACTTCAAATAACATATACTATTTCTATAACACAATTAATATATATTTAAATAATAAAAATAAAGGAGATGTGAGTTAAAAATAAATTAATTTTCTAGAATCCTAAAAGGATTAAATAAGAAAATAAGTTAGTACATATCATTGGTCAAAACTCATTATTTTTTGATTTATATAATTGATGGAAGGAGTTTCCATACTATTAAGTCTATTTTAAACAGTTTTCAGTGAAATACTGAACCCGTTTCATATATGAAGTTTCCATTCTATTAAGTCTATTTTAAACCATACTTCTTTTTAAACTGACAGTTCAACAACTCAAGACGTTTCCATACTATTAAGTCTATTTAAACCATGAAAAAATAGATGAGTTCATTGCACAAAACGAGTTTCCATACTTTTAAGTCTATTTTAAACTTGATAATAATTTTTATGAAAATGAATTATATGTTAAGTTTCCATACTATTAAGTCTATTTTAAACCGGATTTAAAAAAGCAATAAGCGACTTAACGGAGTTGTTTCCATACTATTAAGTCTATTTTAAACACATCAATATAACAACTACGCAAATTTACACCGAAAGTTTCCATACTATTAAGTCTATTTTAAACAAAGCAACCGACTACATCACCAATAGTAACGCATACCGTTTCCATACTAGTAAGTCTATTTTAAACAGAAACAAAAAACAATTAGTTGGGGCAAATCATGGTTGTTTCCATACTATTAAGTCTATTTTAAACTGTGTCTATATAGAATCCTTTGTTCTCTACCATGTTATGTTTCAATACTATTAAGTCTATTTTAAACATAGTGTTAATGGTGAAAATGCTTTTTTCCTCACTGGGTTTCCATACTTTTAAGTCTATTTTAAACTGTTACCAGTACTATTACCAATATTTAAAATAATCAAAGTTTCCATACTATTAAGTCTATTTTAAACAATAATTAGATGATGGAGGACAAAAGGAAATGACTAAGTTTCCCTACTATTAAGTCTATTTTAAACCTGTCATTCCTTTATCCTCCGTTTTTGTAAAATCCTGTTCTCTGGTACCATACTAGTAAGTCTATTTTAAACGAACAAGAAAATGA
>JAFRKG010000121.1 GCA_017431845.1 Methanosphaera sp.
AATGAAATCCCAATACGACTGGGATTAAAACAAGAAAATATCCTTGTTTCACTGACAAATATGGGAATTGGAGACCCTATCTTGTCGCACTCTCTCCTAAGAACCGTACGTGTCCCTTTCAAGACATACGGCTCAAGCATATTGTTTACCTGTAAAAGAATGTATCATATCATATTTACGCTTAGTATATAAGCATTCATAAGGTGTTAAACCCCATTTATTCTTAATATATTCGGCGTATTTCTTATCATATGGTGAACAGTCGTGCTTTATCATTTTTGCATATTGGATATGTGTCCATGACATTTTCTGAAGCTGTAATTCAAAGTTTTCTGGATCAGTAAGTATATAATTATCCTGGTGCTTTCCAAGATAATCTTCCTTGAAGTACTTATCTCTAATCCATTTCCAGGACTTGTTAGGATGACTTCTTTTTATAAATCGTCTAACTAGAGTCCAAACATATGCATCTGCATTATGGAAGGTGTTTTTGGCAGCGGTCTGTTTCCAATAGTTGGCTGTTCCCGTTATTAACCAATTGCTCCTTCTTATTAGTTCAGTTACATTGTTTCCTTTGTTTTCATCAAATATTCGTTTAACTTTTGTTTTAAAGTTCTTTACTGATTTATTTGATGGTCGGACTAGTACTTTGTCTCCTGTTTGTGTTTTGTATGCTCTTATGTTGAATCCTAAGAAATCGAATCCATCATAGATGCTTGTTACAAAAGTTTTGTCAGAGGCAAGACTAAGACCTCTTTTGTCCAAGTAAGGCTCTAATAGTTCATACACGTTTTCTGCATCTTTCTGTTTTCTGCAGAGTACTACAAAATCGTCTGCATAGCGGACTATTTGATAACGTGAAAAATTATTATAATTTCCTTTCTTGTTTTGTTTGTATTTTACATTTAATGCTTCATCCATTCCATGTAAGGCTATATTCGCAAGTAGTGGGGATATTATTCCCCCTTGTGGTGTGCCTTTTATGGATTCATGGAATACATTGTTATGCACATATCCTGCTTTTAGCCATGACTGTATAATGTCTTTTGCTGGAAAGTTTCCTAACTGTTGTAGTATCCAATCATGGTTTAGTGTGTCAAAGCATGACTTGAAGTCACCCTCGAAAATCCATTTTCGACCCATATACTTGGTTGATTGATGAATTCTTGCTATTGCATGTCCTACGTTTCTTAGTGGTCTGAATCCATAACTTGTAGGTTCAAAGACTGCTTCGAATCGAGGTTCAAGGGCAAGCTTCACGAGCATTTGAACAATCCTATCCGTTATAGTAGGAATGCCCAAAGGTCTCTTTTTACCATTTGATTTGTTGATGAAAGTTCTCTTTACTGGAGATACTTTCATCTTATTGATGTTTACTCCTTTGACTTTATAGAATAATGCCATACGCATAGCATCAGATTCAACACATAGATTATCAACTCCAGCAGTTCTTTTGCCTTTGTTGTATTGTGTTACTCTCTTAATACTATATAGTAATGCTGATTCACTCTTAATGAGCAAATCTTCAAATCGTCTAGCTTTTCTATAGTCATTGTTCTCTTTTACAGCATGAAATATTTGTTCTTGTAATTTAAAGATGTGTCTTTTACTTAAGTCCCAATTGATATTATTCCATTCGGATTCAAGTTCAGACTTATACTCAGTCGTGAAGTCAAGTAAATCCATTTGCTTGCATATGTCAACAAACTCAGTATTTCTCAATGTTTGAACACCCCTATTATTATAATACTTAAATATCTTATGTTATACACCTGTTAAAGTCAGCTTATACCTCATAGTTATTATTCCTTTATTTCCTATTGTCTTATCGACTTGAGGTCATTAGCTTTCTTAACATCCTTTACCCTTACTAGGTTTAAGAACACCGGTTCGCACCGTAGTCCCCCCACAAAGATTTAATTGTGGGTCAAAGTAGGGCTTACCAAGTTTCTCTTCTATCAGATACGACTAACTTAGGCTCTCCCACTACACCGGCCAACATATGGGTTATGTTCGATACACATAAACAAAGTGTGTATCACCTGTTAGCAATACGATAGGTATCTAGTATCCTTTCCTATCGCTACTCCTAACGATGCTTATAAGAGTTCATTCATCATTAGCCAATTATTAGTCTTTCTCTAGCCCACATACTCCATGGATATTAGGAGTATGATTAGACATTATCCCTCGTGCAACCCACATCATCCGTTACCAGTTGATGCAGTTTCAGGCGAGAATGGCCCACATAACAAGGCCAATAATACAAAATCCAATTGTATTATACTGATTTACAAAGGAAAAGAGAATTGCTTGTCGCACTTGTTTGTGAAGTTTGATTTTCTAACTGTTAATTTAGTACCGTCAGAATAAATTGCACCACCATAGTATAATGCCTGGTTATCTTCAAACACACAATTATTAACTGTTAAGGTACCATGATTTATAACAGCTGCACCTTTATCTGATTTTGCATTTGCAATGGTTAAGTTGTTTAGTTGAACAGTTTTTCCCTGTGCAACTGTAAGGAATTGCATTCCATTGGCGTCAATGGTTTTACCGTTACCATTTATTGTTACAGTACATGTGTTGTTTTCGAATATTATTGGCTCGGTTTCAGTGTAATCTGTTCCTTCTAGTGAAATTGTTACAGCTGCTGTACCAGTATAGTCATTGTTTATCTGTTTAGATACTGCAACCAGCTGAGCATAATCGGTTACTGTAACAGTAGGATTCATAGCTGTTAAACTGTTTATGTTACTTAATCCATTGATTGTAACATTATCTACAGATTTTGCAGTTTCACTCAAGTGAAGATTTATTGCATATCTATTTGAATCACTAATGTTAGAGTCTGATATAACCAAATTACTGTAACTTGCTATCACAGTACTTCCATAACTATATGTTGCAACATTATCCGTGAACTGACAATTATCAATTGTTGTTGTACTTGGATTGGTTGAACTTTGGTAATGTTTATCCCATATGGCAGCTCCATCACGTGCAGTGTTTTCTACAAAGTTGGTGTTTGTAATTGTTACATCCATACATTCTGTTTTATTGGTATTTGCATAATATGCTCCACCATTATATGCACGGTTTTCAGAGAATGTACAGTTATCAATAGTACTGTCTGGTCCACTGTTATAGATAGCTCCACCGTAACCTTGTAAGCTTCCGTTTGTATTTGATTCTGGTGCACTGTTTTTGGTAAATGTTGTATTTTTCACTGTTAAACTACCAGGTATTCCAGATTTTACTAAGTTGTTTACACATATTGCTCCTCCAAGTGGGTTACGGTTACCTGATCCAATACCTTTCACACTGTTTTCTTCAAATGTTGAATTTTCGATGATTAAATCATTGAATACTTCTATGGCTCCACCGTATGTTGCCTGGTTGTATTTGAATACAGTGTTGTTTATTTTCTTGGTTCCCTGGTTTCTTCCCTGATTATCCTCAAGGATGATTGCTCCACCATGTCTTCCCTTGTTGTTTGTGAAGGTTGAACTTTCTATGATAAAGTCAGAGGTACTGTTAATAACGGATATTGCTCCCCCGTTTGCTCCATTACTTGCACTTGAATCATCAGTATATTCAGCAATATTATTATCAAATTCAGTATTTTCAATGTATAATGTACTATTGGTGTATATTGCTGCTCCACCATCACCGTTTACTCCATCATTAATGTGGTTGTCTAGGAAGTGGGAGTTTCCTTTAATATTCACAGTTCCTGTGGAGTAGATTGCTCCACCTTTTTTGCCTGCCTTATTTTCTTTGAATGTTACATTGTTTATGTTTAGTGTTCCATGATTCGTTATTGATCCACCATTTTCAGTATTGTAACATCCTATGATTTCCATGTTGTTTAGGTTTAATGTGTATCCTTCGTTTATAGTTATGAATGAGTGTTGGTTTTGTCCGTGTAGTGATGCACCATTACCATTGATGTTCAAGGTTTTTGTTGTACTTGTTGTTCCCCAATTTAGTGTGTAATCAATAACATATGATGCACTTTCTAATTCAATTGTTTCTTCTGTTTGTGTATCATCAATTGAATCAATATCTTGCTTTATATCATCATATAATGCTGTGGCTTCTTTTGTGTTTGCCTGTTTTGATTTTGTTATGGTTTTTTCCACATTTTTCACATTGTCCTGTTGTGTGTTTGCTACTTGTTGGGTTGTGTGTTGTGTATTGTCTGTGACAATTGTATTGTTTGTGTTGTCAGTATTTGTAGCTGCTACTATGCTTGTAGCCATTATTGTTAACAAGATTATTGTGATTAATGTGAAAATTTTTATTTTTCTTTTCTCCATTTTTATCACATAGCTATGTTTTTTATATTAACTTTCATTTTTTGTTTAAAAAATTTCATATTAATATGATTTCTAATATGTTCTAATGTTATATTAAATGTTTTCTTAAATAATTATTTTAAAAAGAGTTATTTGATTTTTAAATGGTGTGTTTCTTTTATTTTTTATTTTGTTTGATTTAAATAAATTTTTTATTATTTATTTTGTATTAAAACCATATTTTTTTTTAGTTTTTATGGAGTTGGATTTAATTTTTAATTTTTTATTTAATATTCGTAAAAATTAGTCTTTTCGAGTATTTTGGGGTAAAATTAGATTTTATTTAATTTTTGTTATTTTATTTTGTAAAATGTTTTATTGTACATGTTTAGGTGATGAGTGTATGTTTTTTCATCAATAAAAATTTAAAAAAATAGTTGTTAATGGAGGTGATAAAGGGGGGGGGGTGACTGTTTTTTCTATGGGTTTTTTACTGTTATTTCCCATTCTGTTTTTCCGAATGCTGCACAACTTGTTACTGGGTTTGTGAATTCTTCGAATGCTCCTTGTCCAAATATGTAATCTGTTGCTTCTTGTGAATTGTTTACAGGGTATTCTACTTTTCTTGGACTGTTGTGTTCGTATGTTGATACATAGTATGCTTCTCCAGGATTTACTTTTATGATTTCCAGTCCATCATCACGTACTATTCCAATAAATCCTTCTCCTTCAAAGTTTATTGCTCCTGCTATTCTTGGCGTGTTATAGTCATCTTTTTCGTAGTCCATTGCAAGTAAGCTTAGTGCTATTGCGTCTCGTATGTTCATTCCTTCTCTGATTTTTCCGGCTATGATGTCTGTGTGTGATCCGTTGGTTACTACGCATATGTCATCTATTATGTCTATGCAGTTGTAGCTTATGTATGGATTTTTGTATATGTCTCCTTCTGATCCTTCGGTTGGGATTATTGCTACTTTTTCTCCGTTTATTGCGGATTGTCTGTTTGGGAATGATCTGCTGGATACTCTGTATGCTGCATAGCTTCCTTTTTCATTACTTCCTATTGATATTATTCTTCCTAAATACATGTATTTTTTCTCCTTTATTTTTTTGTTATTATACTACTGGTGCTTTTACGGCTACATCTAGTAGGTCTGGTGGTGCCGTTATGGTTATTGTTCCTGTGGATGAGTCCATTGTTATTTGTCCTTCGTCCATTACTCTTGTGTGTACTGCTATCGAGCCTTGCCTTATCATGGATGATTTGTCCACTCCGTTTACTGTTACTTTTCTTAGTCCGTTTAATGGTAGTAAGTAGTATTCGGAGTCTCCTGTTGAGCTTGTTGGCTTGGCTGATATTTGTTCTGGCGAGTATTCGTCTAGTTGTGTTTCGCCTGGGTGTTGGCTTAGCAGCACTAGTAGAAATATCATTATTGTGAATATTACGTCTAGTAGTGGTACTAGGTTTATGTTCGGTGTTTGGTGTTCTATTTTATCTTTAAATTTTTTTGTATCTATTGACATTTTTTTCCAACACCTTTTTTTTATTGTTTTAGTTTACTTTCTACTATACGGTTTTGTGTGTCTGATTTTTCTCGTATAATGGTTTTTATTCCTTTTTCTAGCATGTTTGGTTTCAGGTATATTTTTAGGTTTGCTTGTTCGTCTTCTATTTGTTTTACTTGTATGATTCCTGGTGATTCTTGGAGTGCTTCTATGACTTCGTCTATGTCTTTTTCTAGCCATATTTTCATTTCAGCGTTTCTCCAGTTGCTCATTTTCTTTGCTATTTCTATGTTGTCTAGTTGTATTTCTATTTTGCTTTTTATGTATGTGTGTAGTGGGAGTAGTATGATTGCTACTGCTAATCCGAATATGGTTGTTACTATTGCTATGTATATTCCGTTTGCCATTAGTGTGATGTCGCTTCCTGCTCCGAGGTCTCTGAATGTGTACCACATTCCCAGTACTGTTCCGATTAGTCCTATTAGTGGTGCTACTTCTATTATGGTTTGTAGGGTTGATAGGCCTTTCATCATTTTACTCATTTCTACAATGAATACTTGTTCCATGTTGTCTTCTACTTCGGATTTGCTTCGGTATCCTATTTTCAGTGCTTCTGATATTATTCGTGATATTGGTGTTTTGTAGTTTCCTATTGCTCTTAGTGCTTCTAGTGATCCTCCATGTGCCATTGATTCGTTTACTATTATCATTAGTTCTGTGAGGTCTATTTGTGATGCTTTTCTGAGGTATAGTATTTTTTCTATTGATAGGAATATTCCGTAAATTCCGATTATTGTGAGGATGTATACTATTGCTCCTCCACTTTGGAACATTGTTATTATGTCATTTCCTGTAGATAGTATTATTCCTATAATGTCCATTTATTTTTAGCTCCTTATAGTCAATATCCGTTTTTTATTAATAGTTATTATATATTATGATTTTTGTAGTATAATAATTTTTAGTCTTTTGTTTCTATATTTTTGATGGTGTTCCATGTTTGTCTTACTATTGGGGGGTATTTTCCGTTGAGATTTTTCAGGTATCCTGTTGTTTTTTTGTCGCTTGGGTATCCGGATCCTACTGCTCCGTATTCTTGTCTTATTATTTCCATTTGTTTGTCTCTTTCTACTTTTGCTATTATTGATGCGGCTGCTACGATGTTGTATGTGTCGTCTGCTTTGTGTTCTGTTATTACTTCCATTTTGTGGTTTGTGTGTTGTATTCTGTTGTGGAATCTTTCTTCGTTTACGTCGAGGCAGTCTATGCAGCATTTTTCTGGTTTGTATTGTTTTATGATTTCTATCATTGCGTTGGTTTCTATTTTGTTGAGGTTTGTTCCTGTGTTTCGTAGGTGGTCTATTTCTTGTGCGGTGATTATTGTTGTTGTGAATTGTGTTATTTTTTTTATTTTTCTGGAGATTGTTGTTCTTTTTTTTGCTGTTAGTCTTTTTGAGTCTTTTACTCCGATTCTGTCTAGGAATTTTAGTTTGTTTTCTTTCATGAGTACTCCTCCTATTACTAGTGGTCCTAGTACTGAGCCTCTTCCTGCTTCGTCTATTCCTAGTACTGTTTTTGTTTTTTCTGTGTCTGCCATGTTTTTTGTTCTCTTTCTTTTTTTTGTTGTTGTTATTTTTGTTTTTTGTTGTTTATTATTTTTCTTGTAATATAAAGATTTATATATTATTTTAAACAATGTTTAATATGATGATGTTACTAATAATTTTATTAAAAAAATAGGACATATATGGTAGAAATTATCATTACAAGAATATTGTTAAAAGGTATATTATGTATTAAAAAGATATATAATACATATACTAGAATAATATGGATATGATTAACCTATGCAAACAAATATAATAAAAATGATAGGAGTAGCAGACATAGCCTCCCTCCTCAATGCAACATCAGGAATGCTGGCAATACTAACAGCACACTACCAAAACATAACACTCACAGCAATTCTACTAATACTGGCAGTATTGTTTGATGCAATAGATGGACCATTGGCACGAAAATATCCAAGCTCAACAAAAGAAGTCTTTGGAGAAACAATAGATTCGCTAGCAGATGTAATATCATTTGGAGTCGCACCAGCAGTAATAATATTCGAATTATATAATCAGCCCATAATGATAATAGCATCAATACTCGTATTATCATGTGGAATACTAAGATTAAGCAGGTACAATACAATAATAACAGAACAAGTCGGACCAACAAAAACATTTATTGGCCTACCAATACCAGTAACATCATTCATGTTGTCCCTACTATTGTTCTCAAATATACAAGAACAACATATAATATTAATCTTAATGATTATCATATCAATTCTGATGGTATCAACACTAAAATATCCAAAAATAAAAAACAACGCAATATTCCTTGTATGCGGAGTATTACTGGTACTAACATTAATCTATCCAATAAACAATATGCTATACCACATACCATCATACTTACTGATAATAATGGTAATAATATACATGATAAGCCCAATATTACCAATAAAAAACTAAAGTCTTTTTTTTATCATATATTTTTTTCCTATTCCTAAAAAAAACAATTATGAAAGAAATAAAAGAAAAAATACAAGAACAATATCAGAAAATAATAAACCTTCTGGATCAAGAAGAAAACAAAACAAAACTGTTTCGCAACAGACACCACAGACTAAAAAAACAAGAAAATGAAGAACTGATGACAGGAATAATAGTAGTGGCACTAATAATCATAATAATATTCTCACTAGCATATTATCTTTTAATATTCGCACCACAACAGGAAGAACTTAACAACCTGAAACAGGAAAAAATAAACACAGTAAACACATTACTCGTAGATGATGATGGACATAACAAGGAAGCAATAATAGCAGAAATAGAAAGCAAAAACACAATAGAAGAATTAAACAATCTCGATGTAAACCTGATGATACACCCCATACTAAAAAATACACTACTACAACAAATCAAGGAATATAAGGATAAATATGATAGAATAGAAATAATAACAGATAACACAACTGACATAATGAACACGGAAAATGCAACAAATTACATTAACTCACAGGAAACAACAACATTATCCACAATAAAAATTAAACCTGTAGACTCAGTAATAATACCATTAAACATCAACCGTAAACAGGCAGCTAGTGGATTTTTATCTCAAGGAGACAAAGTAGACATATATAAAACAACAAAAGATGAAGAAATCAAGGAATATGATGAAAACAATACAGAAAACACTACCATTAACACTTCTACAAAAATAGTGGGAGGTTCTACTGTAGTATCCATCCTAAGATCCAAGGATTCCGGTAACATAGAACAAAACATGGAACTTTCCGAAACTCCAAAAAACAGGAACATGTCCCAGTCATCATCATTGGACATTCAGCAAATACTATCCTCCCGTGCTGCCGGGACTTATGATGAAAAGCAGATTAAGCTGTTGTTAAATGAGTATGGTGTCAGACTTTCTAATTATGAGAGAACATCAAATATTGGAGACCTGGATGTTGAATATATTATAATGTTGGAAGTTCCAAGGGATAGTGTTGAAAATTTAATAGATAATATGGACAATATAATATTAACAATTCCGACCTATGATGCACCATCATGGGTAAAACTTTAAGGTGATATTTTTTGAATGAAGAAGATTATTTTAAAAATTTAACTGATCGTGAAAGAGCAATCTTTGAGGGTGGTATCAGTATGGGGTCATTGTTTCATCAGTTTGTTGGGACGCCTGTAAGTTTGAATACTGTTTCCTCTTTGGAGACTGCAATTAGGGAGAGTATATTGTTGCAACCAGCTATTGTTGATGTTGATGTTAAATTGGATTGTAAGTTAATTGAAAAAAATAGTGGAAGTATGGGTTATACTTCTTTGACTGGGGATATGTTGCAAGTAAGATTAACCACTAAAATTAATGAAAAATTAATCGTTACATGTATATCATACGATGAAAATTTACATTATCCTATGATGTATATTGAAGACTAAAAAACATAACCCCATTAATCTTCAACATCACCCTCTTCTTTTCCAGGCTGCAACTCCTTAATCTCAGCAGGAAGCCTATTAAACAAACGATCAATAAAACCCATATTCTTCACCTGACCAATAGCAAAACTATACTTTTCTAACCTTTTAAGAGTATCATTCAACTCATCCTGAGTCTTATTAAGTCGTTCCTGAGCATGTTCACGCTTATTCTTAATCTTAGTATTCTCTTTAACCTGACGATTAGTCTCCTCAACCTGCTCAATATACTTAGACTCTAACTCCTTATTCTCACGAATAAGCTCCTTATTCCTATCCTCAAGACCAGCATTACTCTCACTTAAACTATTAACTTCCTTTTCCAAATTTCTAACAGAAGTCTCAAGCAACTTTTTATCATTTTCTAATCTTAGCACATCCTGTTTGTGTTGATTTATCAAATCAGCACTTTTCTTATTACTTGCTCTTGCTGACAGAAGATCATCAGACAACTTTTTATTCTCTTCTTCAAGTTTTTCACACAATATCTTAAGATTGTTGTTTTCATCATTTAAATTGTTGATTTTTGTTTTTGTTTTTTCAATGTCCAACACATCATTATTAACATAGTTCTCAATAGCTTTTTCCATCTCCTCTGAAGTATGCTTGTAAGTAGTACCATATTCTTCTTCTATTTTCGACTGAAATTCATCCCATAGTTTCTTATTTAATTTAATGGTTTTTCTAACATATTCTTCACTCATACTTTTCATCCCCTTATTATATTAATATTTGTCATAACTAAGTATTAATTGTTGATTTTTGTTTTTCAAAGTATGATTTCATAAACTACTGAAACTATTAAATTATGTTTTCTGTTTTCTAAATTCAAACATCAAAATTTGCTATGAAAAACTGCCGACAAATGATGATTTCTAATTGTTGATTTTTGATTTCTATATTCCATAAAATCTATTAACACAAGCTATAAACATTAATTGCAAAATTATCTAAAAAACAAATAACATGATCAAAAAATACAATACTTAACTAACTTTACCCAAAATTCCACAAAACATTAAGAATCATGATAAATATCACAACACTATTAATATTATAACAAACATATAATTAAAATAATGTGAGATAATGGATTTTTCTACAAAAATACAACAAAAAATTCATTCTAAACACATCATGACAAAAATTTACAAGTTTATGTTAATTATATAAGGAAGTAAAAAACCTTCACTTAAAAAAAGTACAAGGTAATAAAAATGATATACATTAATGAAGAATTATGTAAAGGATGCTTTATCTGTGTAGATTGTTGTCCAATGAATGTGTACACTCCATCAAAACAACTAAACCAAAAAGGAGTACACATTCCAATACCAGACGTTGACAAATGCGTAAAATGTCAACTATGCACACTAATGTGTCCCGACCAAGTAATTTCAGTAGAGGATGATTAAAAATGGCAGACAAAGAACTATTCGTACAAGGAAACGAGGCATGTGCACTAGGAGCACTAAAAGCAGGATGCACATTCTTTGCAGGATACCCAATCACACCATCCACAGAAATTGCAGAAGTAATGTCCAGAAAACTACCAGAAATAGGCGGACACTTCATACAAATGGAAGATGAAATAGCAGCAGTAGGAGCAATAATAGGAGCATCATGGGCAGGTCAAAAAGTAGTCACCGCAACAAGCGGACCAGGAATATCCCTCATGCAAGAAAACATAGGATACGCAGTAATGACCGAAACACCAATAGTCATAATAAACATGCAAAGAGGATCACCATCCACAGGACAACCAACAAGATCCGCACAAGCAGACATGATGCAAACACGGTGGGGATCACACGGAGACTACGAAACAATCACACTAGCACCATCAAGCGTACAAGAATGCTTCGACTACACCATAAAAGCATTCAACCTAGCAGAAAAATACAGATGCCCAGTATTCGTAATGGCAGATGAAATCGTAGGACACATGAGAGAAAAAATCATCATACCAGACAACATAGAAATAACACCAAGACAAATGCCAGAAAAAACAGAAAACTACCTACCATACGACGCACCAGAAAACGCAACAACACCAATGCCATCATTCGGACAAGGATACAACATACACGTAACAGGACTAACACACGACAAAAGAGGATACCCAAGCACAGACGACGAAAAAACACACACCCAACTAGTAACAAGACTATGCAACAAAATACTAAAAAACACAGACAAAATAACACAAATAGAAACAGAATACCTTGACGACGCAGAAACAATAGTACTATCATATGGAATACCATCAAGAAGTGCACTAACAGCCGTAAAACAAGCAAGACAAAAAGGAATAAAAGTAGGCTACATAAAACTAGGAATAGTATGGCCATTCCCAGAAGAAAAACTACAACAACTCACAAAAAACGCAAAAAGAATCATAGTACCAGAACTAAACCTAGGACAAATATACCTAGAAGTAGACAGAGTACTAGGAAAACATGCAAAAGTAGAACTACTCTCCAAAATAGGCGGAGCACTACACACACCAACAGAAATACTAGAAAAAATAATGGAGGAATAAAAGCTTATGTCAAATCATGAACACAAATTTATGAAATACTTAAGAAAAGAAAGATTACCTCACATATTCTGCCCAGGTTGTGGAGACGGAATAGTACTAAACACACTATTCAACGCAATAGAAATGTCAAATATAGACTTCGAAAACATAAGCATGGTATCAGGAATAGGATGTTCATCAAGAATACCAGGATACGTAAAATGTGACTCACTCCACACAACACACGGAAGAGCACTAGCATTCGCAACAGGACTAAAAACAGCAAACCCAAAACAAGACGTAATAGTAGTAACAGGAGACGGAGACGCAACCAGTATAGGAGGAAACCACCTCATCCACGCAGCAAGAAGAAACATAGACCTAACCGTAATATGCATAAACAATGACATATACGGAATGACCGGAGGACAAATAAGTCCAACCAGCCCACTAGGAAGCTACGCAACAACAGCACCATACGGATCAACAGACAAACCATTCAACATAGCAGAAATAGCAAAAGCAGCAGGAGCAACATACGTAGCAAAATACACAACAGCCCAACCAATACAAGTATCACAAGCAATCAAAGCAGGACTAGAAAACAAAGGATTCTCATTCATAGAAGTAGTAGCACAATGCCCAACATACTACGGAAGAAAAAACAAAATACGAAGCCCAATAGAAATGCTAAACTGGCTAAAAGAAAACACAATCACCATTGAACAAGCGAAAAACATGACAGAAGAAGAACTAGAAGGAAAAATAATAACCGGAGAATACATAAACAAACCAAGAAAAGAATTCATCGAAGCACTAGAAGAAATCACAAAAAACAACACAGACATAAACCCAGACACAAACATAAACAGAGCATACAGGAGTGAATAAGACAATGAGGACCGATATAAGAATAGCAGGATTCGGAGGACAAGGAGTACTCATGTGCGGAATAGTAATAGCAAAAGCAGCATCACTATTCGACAAAAACTACGCAGTACAAACACAATCCTACGGACCAGAAGCAAGAGGAGGCGCAAGCCGAACAGAAGTAGTAGTCAGCGACGAACAAATAGACTACCCAAAAGTAGAAAACCCAGAAATATTCGTAGCAATGAGCCACGAAGCACTAATAAAATACATAGACGACATAAAAACAGGAGCAACACTACTCATAGACCCAGACCTAGTATACCAAGATGAAATCAAAGACATCATAGAAGAAAAACAACTACAAGTATACCACTCCAAAGCAACACAAACAGCAGAACAAACAATAGGAAAAAAAATAGTATCCAACATAGTCATGCTAGGATCATTTGTAGAAGCAACAGGAATAATAACCGAAGAATCAGCAAAACAATCAATCCTAGACAGTGTACCAAAAGGAACAGAAGAACTAAACCTACAAGCATTCGAAGAAGGAAAAAAAATAGTAAAAAAAATAAACTAAAAAATTAACAAAACAAGGAGTATATAATATGAACATACACGAATACGTAGCAAAATCAATATTTGAAAAATGCAACATAAGAGTACCAAGAAGCTACCTTGCAAACTCACCAGAAGAAGCACAAGCAAAAGCAGAAATGATAGCCAAGCCAGTAGCAGTAAAATCACAAGTACTATCAGGAGGCCGAGGAAAAGCCGGAGGAATACTCTTCGCAGACACACCAAAAGAAGCAGCAGAAAGAACAAAAGAACTATTCAAGAAAACAATCAAAGGAGAAAAAGTAACAAAAGTACTAATCGAAGAAAAAGTAGACGGAAAAATCGACGAATACTTCATATCAATAATCCTAGATAGAAACGCCAAAAAACCACTAATCATGGCAAGTATGTCAGGTGGAATGGACATAGAACAAGTAGCAAAAGAAACACCAGAAAAAATAGTAAAACAATACATAGAACCACTAGAAGAATTCATGCCATACCAAGCAAGAAACATAGCACTAAAAATGGGAGTAGACACAAGCGACGTATCAGCAGTAGGATCATTCATATGGAAACTATACCAAGCATTCAATGACTACGATGCAACAGTAGCAGAAATCAACCCACTCATGAAAACAGAAAACGGATTCATAGCAGCAGACGCAAAAATGGCAGTAGATGATGACGCATTATTCAGACACACAAAAATCAAAGAATTCGATGACTTCAGAGACGAAGAATTCGCATACGTAAAACTAGATGGAAACATAGCAGTAATAGGAAACGGAGCAGGACTAACACTAACCGGTATGGACTTAATAGAATACTATGGAGAAAAACCAGCAACATTCCTAGACGTAGGTGGAGGAGCCAGCGAAGAAAACATTACAAAAGCAATCGAACTAGTACTCAAAAATCCTAACGTAAAAGTAATATTCCTCAACGTACTAGGAGGAATAACAAGAGCAGATGATGTAGCACACGCAGTAGTAAACGTATCCAAAGAAGCAGGACACAAAGTACCTATAGTAATAAGATTAACAGGTACAAACGAAGAAGAAGGACAAAAAATTCTTAAAGAAAACAACATACCATTCGAAACATCAATGGAAAAAGCTGCACAAAAAGCAGTATCCATAATGCAAGAATTATAAACTCTCTCCTCACCAACTACTTTTTATTATTATAATTTTTTTCCACAGTTCATGCAGAATTTATCTTACATTTTCTCAGATTGGAATGTGGATTGTACCATAATTTTTCATATAATCTTAAATGTGAAGAGTACTTAGTTGATTTTATTTAAAAAAATATTATAACTATTTTTAACAAAGTATAATTACAAAAATATTCAATTGATTATTATGAAAAATCGTCGTTTAATTGCTCAAAAATTTGCAAATTCAATAAAATCACAATATATAGATAAAATTATATTATACGGCTCTGTTGCACGTGGTGACGATACTGAAAACTCCGATATCGATATTTTAATTATTACAAATAATTATGATAAAATTGAATCAAAAGTATATAATGAAAGTTATACTATAATAATTGATGATAATGAAATAATTTCACCACATTTTATAACTCCTGAACATTTTGAGAAAATTAAAAATTTTTCTTTTATTTCAACTGTACTGAAAGAGGGGATCTTACTTGGATGAAATAGATTACTATTTTAGAAATGCTGAAGAAAATCTTGAATCAAGTATTGCGCTTTACGACTTGGGGAAATACCGTAATTCACTTTCCTTATCCTTATTATGCAATGTTTTTAGTTGCTAAAGGATTGCTTATTTCTGAAGGACATATGACTAAAACTCATAGTGGAGTTAAATCAGATTTTTCGAAGTTTTACGTCAAAGAGGGTATATTTGAACAAAAATGGTATGTTGAACTTTCAAGATCTGAAACGTTTCGCAATCAAGCAGATTATGATGTGACCTTTAATTTCAACAAAAAAGTAGCAAAAGAGCGTATAATAGCTGCTACAAATTTCATTAAAGTTGTTAAAGATTATATTAGAAATAAATGAATTAGTAAGTATATACCTTACTTATTTTAAATATTATTATAATTTTTTTCCACAGTTCATGCAGAATTTGTCTTCACGGTTTACTTGACTGCCACAGTCTTGGCAGATGTTATTTTTTTCGTGTAGGTTATAACCGCATTGCATGCAGAAGTTATCATAATTTTCAACTTTACTTCCACAATTTGGACAACAGTTTACTTTATTGTTTGTTGCATTAAATGATGATACATTACTTGATTGTTGCATTTGTGGCATGGAGTTTGGAATATAATTGTCCTTCTTGAATTCACGTTTGACTTTTGGTGTTTTATCAAGCAGTGGCCTAGCATAAAAGTCACTATCTTCACTTAATTCATATAATGATTCTCTCATAACTGCAATACGTTTACTGTCAGAAGGGTGAGTTGAAAAGAAATCAAATTCGTTACGGTTTCCCTCAGAGAATTTCTGCCAAAAGTCTGGGACAATGTTCATATTAAATCCTGCCATATAAGCTAGTTTCAAGCCTAACTTGTCTGCTTCAAGTTCATGGTCACGACCCCATGGTTTTGTTAAAAAGTAATGAGAACCAAAATCAGCAACATTAACAGCAGCACGAGTCAAATCTCCAGCCCCATGAAAACCCAGCATGTCAAGAGCAAAACTGCCCATCCAAGTAGCATTACTAAGACTGTTCTTCGTATTATCTACACTTGCACTAGTCCTTGAATGATCAAGAAGTGCATGTGAAATTTCATGAGACAATACGAATGCAAGTTCATCCTCATATTCCATGAGTGATAATATTCCCGCATAAACCAGTATCTTACCTCCCGGAAAACAACATGCATTAACTGTTCCACTATTAACAAGGTGTACTTCCCAATCATAGTAATCTTCAACATAATCATATCTTCCAATTTTCATAAGATAATCGTTTACTGTGTTAATAAGTCTTGAAGATATGTTAAACACCATCTGACCTTGGGGTGTATTGTCTAGTAATTCATACTGGTTCACCTCATTATAATAATAATTATAGCTTTCTGCAAGAAATTCATCATCATCTACTGTATCATAATGCTTCTTACCAGTAAATGGGTTCACTGCACTTCTATCATCTTTGCTCATATAATGTCCTCCCCTAAATATTTATCTAATATATGGAATAGTTCTTCTTGTGTACTACTTTTAACAACTTCTTGTTTAAATCTTTTATCACAACATATATTCTTCAAATAATCCATAGTATGTTTTCTCATCTTATGAATTGCAACATGTTCTCCCTTAAGTTTTACAAGCAAACACGTATGGTATTTAATACAATTAATTATTTCATCCAGACTCACTTCTACCGGTTTAAGACCACTTTCAAGGTAATTCACACAATCTCTTATCAGCCATGGATTACCAACACATCCTCTGCCAACCATCACAGCATCACAATCTGTAACATTTAACATTTCCATAGCATCATAACATGAGCATACATCACCATTACCAATAACAGGTATGTCAACACATTCCTTAACATCTCTTATAACAGACCAGTCAGAGTGTCCTGAGTATCCCTGACTTCTGGTGCGCGGATGAACAGTAATTGCAGAAGCACCCGCTTCTTCAACAAGGCCTGCTACACTAACTGCATTAACACAATTTTCATCCCATCCACTTCTAATCTTCACAGTAACAGGCAAGTCAACACTATTAACTACTCCCTCAACAATATCATATATTTTCTCAGGATTCCTCAATAACCTGCTACCTGCCATTCTTTCATTAGTAACCTTAGCCACAGGACAACCCATATTAAGGTCAAGGATGTCCGGTTTAAAATTTTCCTCAACATACTCTGCAGCATAACATAGAATATTCTTATCTGAGCCAAAAATCTGAACAGCTAATGGTCTTTCATAATCTTCAAAATATAACATCTCACTAGTTTTCTTGCTACCATAGTATAAAGCATTAGAAGAAATTATCTCACCACTGACAAGCCCACAACCCATAGACTTAACAATACTCCTAAAAGCATGATCACAAACACCAGACATAGGAGCTAACACAATCTGATTATCTATTTGAACATTTTTAATCTTCCACTTCATACAGGACACTAATAATTTTATTTTTCTTTAATTACACTCATTTTAATAATATATATTTTATATATGCAATATATTATATATATTCTAAAGACATATAGTAATTTTAGTGATTAAAATGGCATCAATAAAAACAATTAGGGTTAAAGAAAGAACACATCAGAGATTAAAAGAAAGAGGAAAAAAAGATGAATCATATGATGATATAATAAACAATATTCTTAATATCACAGAAAGATATGAAGAGTTAAATCTCGAAAAAAATTATGATTAATTGGTGGTTCAGATGGTAACATCAAAACAGGTTTCTTATGATTTTACTAACGTTAATTTAAAAAATTTTGATTTATATGGAGTTTTCAAACATAAACGTTATACATTAACAGCTTTAGATAATTTGTATAAATTTAGTCAGGAATATTTAACAGCACTCCATGATATGAAAAAAAAGGATGAAGGATTTGATTATGAACCATACCATTCAAGAGTAGCATATTTTTCGAATAATGTAACTCATAATTTAAATATAAGTAATTTAGAAGATTTAAATAAGTTTTTATCAATAATAAGAATATCTAAACGATTACTTAATAAAAGTATTACTACTCAAGATTTTGAATGTTTACAAACATCTTTTTCAACATTGGAATATAATTTAGAACAACTTAATATCTGAGGATATAATATGAAAATAACACTCCAAGAAGATTTAAACACAATTTTGAGTCGTAAATCTCAATTTGATAATATGTATTTGAATGAATTAACAGATTTTATTATTACTACTCAAGATAGGGGAAAATTAAATAGTTTTGTTCGAGTAATGTTCTATTTGGATAGTTTGGAAGAGTATTATGAAACTTTTTTAGATTATTCAAATATATTTCATGAAAATGCTGACAACTTTTTTCAGGTTTATAATATATTTAAAGAATGGAAACCGTATTGTTCTAATTTAAGTAACATTCGAGGAATATTTTTAGAATTGTTGTCTCACAAATTCTTGGAAAAAATATATTCTGATGAAAAAATATATTTAGAATCTAAAATAATTCTGGATGATTATGAAACTTATTACTTGGATTTTGTCATAAATCAAAATTTCATTTATGAATGTTTTGAATGTAAATTTTAATCACATTCTATTACAAAAAGACAAATAGATTCATTATTGGGCCTAAAACATTAATCTAATATTTTTTCTTTAAATTTAGTATTCTTTGAAACAATGAATGATGTGATATTTACTATTAATAATTCAAATCTTTCTTACATGGTCAATGAAAAACATAAAAATAAATTTAATTATATAACTTTAGAATCGTTTTCAAAAGAAAATCCTTTTAATGCTTAATAAAAGAAGAATAATTTTTTCTAGAAGGTTTTCTTCTAGAATTAATAGTTGGAGCTATTATTGGTTGTGTTTGTGTTTCCCACCGTGTTTGCAGGGTTTATAATTGAATTTATGAATGCTATTGCTCTGTCGAATATTGATTGTGCTGCTCCTGAGTTAACGTATCCTGATAGTTGGCTTTGATATTGGCTTGCCTGGTCTTTCACTGATTGTGTTTGTTGTATACTGTTTACTAGTATGTTAATGTCATTGTTTGATATTTGGATGTTGTTGTTGCTAGCTACATTGTTTACTATGTTTGTTATTTTCCCTGCGTCTGTGGTGTTTTCTTTTGCTACTTCTTCTTTTACTGTATCCATCATCTTCGCAATATCGTCTGCGCTTGCGTTACTGTTTTGTGCTACTTCTGATTGTGTGTATATTTCATTGTTTGCTGCATCTTTTACTTTGTCTGGTATTTTTGTTCCTGTACTTTCCTCGTAGGATTGCATGATACCTGCCAGTGCACTTTCTCCTGTTGCACTTACTGGGCTTGTTATTTTAACATGTCCTTTTGTTATTCCGGCGGAGTCTAATGCTGATTTGTACATGCTTGGTGTTACTGTTGTAATTTTTGATGTGTCCACGTCAATGTCTATGTTATTATTACCTGATACGTCTACCATTGCACATGAGAATATCTGGTTTGAGTTGTATGTTCTTTGACTAATGTCTGAGGAAATCTTATTAACATCATTTGCTGTTATAACTGATTCTTTTGCATTGTTAACATTAAAGTAATTGTTCACTATTTGTTTGTATTCAGCATTGTTATATGTTGTTTCACCATATGTTACTACTACGTCACTTGTACCTCCCACGTGGTCGGATGATCCGAAGGGTACAAATATTGCTACTGCAATAATAACTAGGATTATTGCACATATAGATTTTCCACTCATAATAAATGTTCACCTCTACCATATACTAAGCACTTTTAATTATTATACTTTTTGGGTTTTTTGTCACCAAGAAGTAGAACTCGGCTTTTTTCCACTTCATCAATCACATCCAAGCCTGAGTGGATTGCCACCTGCTTTGCAAACTCCTGGATGTCCACAGTTTTTGGCATGTTCTCCCATTGTAGTCTGTTACGTGAATCTCCCACAAACATGTAAGCCTTTATTTCAACATAGTCTATGTCACATTTGCTGATTATCTTTGCATATTCCTCAGGGTTGTTCATGTTCAAATCTTTTACGCTGGTTATACGAAGTACTTTCCTGGTGTCTAATGTGGATAATAATTCAAGGCTTTCATTAAGCTTTTCCCACCCATTTTCTACTTGTGGTAAACATACTCTCTTATATGTTTGCTTGTTTGGAGCATCAAGTGACACGTATAACTGTGTTGGTTCCTCTTCTTCCAGTTTCTTAATAGCTTCAGGGTCTTCACCATTACTCACGAGGAATGTTGTGAAATCCTGTCTTTTAAACTCATGTATAAGCTGGTTAATCTCAGGATATAATAATGGTTCACCTGCAAGGCTCATAGCAGCATTATTGGGCTTAACACATTCTGCTAACTTTTCAGGATTTGCATTATCATTACCGAAGTAGCCGCATAATAAAAGCTTCTGGTTCTCCACACAATCCTCAATGATAGTTTTTGGATCATCATAGTCATCACTATCCCATGAGGTCTTAGTAATATTAGTGTCTCTCCAACAGAACAGGCATTTATGCTGACAGTATGGTATGGCGGGTGACATTTGCAGACAGCGATGACTTTTTATGCCATAAAATTGTTCCTTATAACATACTCCGTCATCAACTATGCTCTTTCGCGTCCAGTGACAAATCTTATTACCTGCATGTGCATGTTCGCCAGCAAATCGGTAACCCTTTTTTTCTAAATTTTTACGTTCATTTTCTGTGATTATCATACTATATATTATATATGTGTGACCCGACTAAAAACGATTTTCAAAGAATGTAAAACAAAATTTACTATAATGATATTGAAGATAAATATATATTAATAAAATATTTTAGTAGGTAAAAATTATGAGTCAAACACCAATAATAATACTTAACTATAAAACATACACAGAATCCACAGGAAAAAATGCGGTACAATTATCAAAGTATGTGCAGGAAGCAAGTGAAGAATCAGGAGTAAACATGGCAATCGCACCACAAGCAGTTGACCTTTATCCGATAATGAACGAAGTAACAATACCAGTATTCTCACAACACATGGATGCAATAACACCTGGGGGACATACAGGTTCCACACTCCCAGAGGCAATAAAAGAAACAGGAGTAACAGGTACACTAATAAATCACTCCGAACAAAGATTAACACTAGCCGATGTGGATGCCGTGGTTGAAAAAACAAGAGAATTAAGTCTTACCAGCGTATTATGCACAAATAATGTGAAAACCAGTGCAGCAGCAGCATCATTCAACCCAGATTATATTGCAATAGAACCACCTGAACTTATAGGAACAGGAATACCAGTATCCCAGGCAAACCCTGAAGTGGTAGAAAACACAGTAACTGAAATTCATAAAATCAACAAGGATATTAATGTTTTATGTGGTGCAGGAATATCCACAGGCGAAGACATGAAAGCAGCATTAGAGTTGGGAACACAAGGAGTACTGTTAGCATCAGGTATTATTAAGGCTGATGACCAGAAACAAGCATTACTTGACCTTGTAAGTTTAATATAAAAAAAAGTAATATAATATAATTCTATGAGGTAATTATTATGGAATACGATTTTGATACAATGGATGATTTCGACTTTGAAGGAAAAACCGTACTACTTAGAGTAGATATAAACTCCCCTGTAGACCCATTAAGTGGTGAACTCCTTGATGATACACGGATGGTATTGCATTCCAATACAATATCTGAATTATCTAATCGTGGTGCAAAGGTAGTGATACTAGCACACCAGAGCCGTCCAGGAAAATCAGATTTTACAACATTAAAACAACATGCACTATCCCTTTCAAACATTATTGGTAAAGATGTGCAATATGTGGATTCAATCTTTTCTTCAAATGCATTAAATGTTATCAGTAACATGGTAAATGGTGAAATAGTACTATTAGAGAATGTAAGATTCTTCTCAGAAGAAATGCCAAAACTATCAAAAGAAGAACAAGCTAACTCTATACTGGTACAGAAGTTATACCCACTGGCTGACTACTTTGTCAATGACGCTTTTGCAACAGCTCACCGTTCACAGACAAGTATTATAGGATTTTCACAGGTGCTTCCTTCATTGGCTGGTCGAGTTATGGAACTGGAATTAAATTCATTGTTCGGAATTCTTGACAATGCTCAGGAACCAAGAGTATATGTGCTTGGTGGAATTAAGGCTGATGACTCTATAAATGTTATGGCAAATGCACTTAGAACAAACAGTGCTGATTATATTTTAACAACAGGTTTGGTTGCTAACATTTTCCTAGTAGCTAAGGGTGTGGAATTACAGGAATATAATTTAAACTTCATAAAGGAAAGAGGTTATGTTGATTATATTGATATTGCTAAGGAGTTATTGGATGAATTTGAAGATAAGATTGTTTTGCCTGTTGATTTAGCAATTCTTGAAAATGATGCTAGGGTAGAGTATCCTGTTGATGAGATTCCTAATTTACCAATTTATGATATAGGATCTAAAACTATTGAAATATATAAGGAAAAAATATTACTTGCAAAAACATTATTTGCTAATGGACCTGCAGGAGTATTTGAAAAAGAAGGATTTAATCTTGGAACTGAGGATTTATTAAATGCTATTGCTCAATCTAATGGTTTTTCAATTATTGGTGGTGGACATTTAGCTGCTGCTGCTAGTAGTATGGATTTGGATGATGATGTAACTCATATTAGTAGTGGTGGTGGGGCAAGTATTAATTTAATTGCTGGAGAGGAATTGCCTGCTGTTAGAGCTTTAATTGACTCTGCTAAAACTAATAATCATTAAATAATTTTTTAAAATTTTTTTAGGAGGTTATTTCTTGTTTCCTTCTTTTTAATATATTTTATTTTTTGAAAATGATAAAACCAAAACCTTTATATATGAAGAATGAGTTAAATAATAAATGACTTCTAACTGATTAGGTCACAATTAGTTGGGACAAATTAAGGGTGCCTTAGTAGCTCAGTCGGTAGAGCGCATGACTTGTAATCATGCGGTCGGGGGTTCAATTCCCTCCTAAGGCTCTTAACTTTAATTTATGCATTGGGTCCGTAGGGTAGCTTGGTCGATCCTTTGGGCTTTGGGAGCCTGAGACTCCGGTTCAAATCCGGGCGGACCCACTTACCCGTCTTAGCTCAATTTGGCAGAGCATCGGACTGTAGATCCGAATGTTGCTGGTTCAAGTCCGGCAGACGGGATAAACCTTTTTTATAAATGATAACATACATCATATCCTACTGGTATGATGGAAACATTTATATACTTTAAAATATAAAGTATTAAATAGTGCTTTGTACCCAGTTACAAAGATACAATAATTAGATGCCGTGGTAGTGTAGAGGCTATCATGCAGGCCTGTCGAGCCTGCGACTCGGGTTCAAATCCCGGCCACGGCGCTAAAACCTTTTCTAAAATAGGGCTCGTAGCTCAGTCTGGGAGAGCGCCTGGCTTTTAACCAGGCGGTCGCGGGTTCAACTCCCGTCGGGCCCGCT
>JAFRKG010000122.1 GCA_017431845.1 Methanosphaera sp.
AATGAAATCCCAATACGACTGGGATTAAAACAAGAAAATATCCTTGTTTCACTGACAAATATGGGAATTGGAGACCCTATCTTGTCGCACTCTCTCCTAAGAACCGTACGTGTCCCTTTCAAGACATACGGCTCAAGCATAATTTTTATCTCGAATATCAACTTAGATTAATATCTTTTCTTTGTATTACTTTTCTCTTAATATCTTTTAGAGTATAGGCAATCAAATGGACTCATTTTCCATCTGTTATAGATGTAACTTGAGTATTCTCGATTGTATGGACTACAATCATGTTTGATTTGTCTACCATATCTTATGTGTATGTTTTTCATCTTGATAATTTGTAATTTCGGGTCTTCGGGGTCAGTAAGTATATAACTATACCCATAATATGGGTCTAAGTCCTTCTGAAGGTACTTATCTCTAATCCAAGACCATGACTTCATCGGATGTTGTCTAACTAAATATTGTTTAGTTAAATTCCATACATATTCGTCAATTTGACCAAATGTCTTTTTAGCTACTGATTGTCTCCAATAGTAGGCTGTTCCCAAGATAATTTGATTGACTTTTTCGATGAGTTTTGAAATACTTTTACCTCGATTATTTACAAACACATCTCGTATTTTAGCTTTACACTCGGATATACTTTTCTTTGATGGTTTAATAAGAACTTTTTCATGGTTTTGTGTGTGATAGTTTCTTATATTGAATCCGAGAAAATCGAATCCATCATCAATGTGTGTTATCCGTGTTTTATCCTCTGCAAGAGTTAAACCCCTTTCTGACAAGTAAGGTTCTAGTAAACCATAAATATTTTCTGCATCTTCCTTTGTTTTACAAATTACTACAAAATCATCTGCATATCTAATCATAATATACTTAGATATATTATGATAATTTATGTTTCCTATCTTGTCAGTATGTTGTTTATATTCTATATTTAGGGCATCTTCCATACCATGTAGGGCTATATTTGCCAATACTGGAGAAATAATTCCTCCTTGTGGTGTTCCCGTACTGGTTATGTTGATACAACCGTTATATAGATATCCTGCCTCTAACCATGATTTGATAACTTCTTTAGCAGGGAAATTTCCCAGCTGTTTTATTATAAAGTCGTGGTTGAGTGTGTCAAAGCATGATTTAAAGTCACCTTCAAAGATCCATTTTCTAATATGACCCTTAGTTGATGTGTGTATTTTAGCTATTGCATGTTCAACACCCCTTAAGGGTCTGAATCCATATGAACATGGTTCAAACCAAGCTTCAACACGAGGTTCTAAAGCTAATTTAACAACCATCTGATAAATCCTATCAATAATTGTAGGAATACCTAATGGTCGCTTCTTACCATTTTTCTTATCAATATAAACTCTCCTAACCGGAGAAGCCTTATGTAAGAAAACGCTACGCTCTTTAAGTTTGTAATACAAAGCCATACGCTCAGCATCTGATAGTATAATCATACCATCTATGCCAGGAGTACGCTTACCACCATTAATTTGTGTAACCCTCCTGATACTATACAAGAGAGCTGAATCCTTGTTTAAAAGAATTCGTTGCAAATTTCTGGCTTTATTATATTCTTTGTTGATTTCGGCACTAAATATCCGTTGTTGCAAATCAAATATGCTTCTTTCAATTTTGTGCCATGGGATTTCTTTCCATTCACATTCTAATTTAGAAGCATATAAACTCACGGACTGGCTAATATCATTGATATTATCAGTTTTACTCATATAGTTTATCTTCAATTTGATTCACTTTCCGTTTTATCTGTGTTTTACACCTGTTAAAGTCAGCATATCCTCAGCAATTATTATTTCCTATTTCTTGCTTGTCTTAACGACATTTGAGGCTTTAGCTTCCTTAACATCCTTTACCCAGTAAGGCTTATTAGCATCCGCTCACGCAGTAGCCTACCAGTACTATCTTATACACATGACTAGTTATAGACTGGACACAAACTGGGCTTACCAAGTTTATCTTCTGTCAGACTGCGACCAACTTAGACTCTCCCATTACGCCGGTAAACATATGGGTTATGAACAAGTACGCATAATATAACTGTGTACGACCTGTTTACAAGACGAGAGATTAGCTTTCAGCATTCTATCCTCTCGCTGTGGCTGACGACGCTTATAAGAGTTCATTTATCATTAGTCATATTGGTCTTTCTCTAGCCCTCACACCCTTGAATGCTAGCGTGTGATTAGACATTGACTCTCATGCAACCCACATCATCCGTTACCAGAAGATGCAGTTTCGAGTGAGAATAGCCCACATAACTGGGCTAACAGCATCCGAGAAACCTTAGATTCCTAAGATGCCATACTGACTAATAAAGGAAAGAAGACAATTGCTTGTCGCACTATATAGCTCCACCACCATTTTCATTAACTCTACTAGCACCAAATGCTGAATTGTTTGCAAAAACACAATTTGTTATATACATTGTCATTGGATCATTGTAAAATATTGCTCCTCCACGATTTGCAGTATTGTTAATAAATTTAGTATCTTGTATATTTACAATCCCTGGACTAAGACTAGTATGTGCAAACATTATAGCTCCACCACCACCATTTTCATTGGTAGTTCGTGGATTTTTATTATTTCTGAATACACAACTAGTTATATTTACATTTCCCGGACCTGCATCTAAATTTGTTAATGCTGCATCAGTGAAATTTTCAAATGTAACATTATAAAATGTATATTTTACGTTTGATATTAAATTTGTAAAATAAACATCATTTGTTCCACTATAACTAATTGTATGTCCATTACCATTAATTATTAGATCATCTCTAGCAGTTACAGTAAATAAGCCACCGTTTGATGTTTTTGTGAATATTATATCTTCTGTTAAGTTATAATATTCTTTTGCACCTTGTCGTGTGAATTCACTAGCACTGCTAATTTGATGTAAATTATATCCATCAGATGATGGTGCTTCGCTTGTTTTTGTGTTTTGGCTTGCTACTTTAGTGATTGTTTTTGTTGTTTTGTTAGTAGCTATTGTATTTGTTATTTCGTTATTATCAGTTGTTACTTCTTTTTGAGCATTTATTTCATTAATTTCATTTTGAGTAACAGTATTTGTTGATATTTCAGTTGATGTTGCATTGTTTGTAACATCTTCTGCTGAAACAACAGATACTCCTAACATCATTAGAATTAATATTATAAATAAACACATGGTTGTTTTTTTATTTATCATATTAATCATTTCTTGTTAAGACTTTTTTCTCCTATTTTAAAAACGTTTTATTAATCTTCCTTTTGGAGGATTTTGTTTTTTAGATAATAATTTATTGTAATTATCACCTATTCTTTGTATAGAACATTTTTTTTTATTGTTTCTTGTTTTTGGATTTTGTTTCTGTTATTATTTTTTTTTGTATTGTTATTTTTTTGTGTGTTTTTCATTGAATTGTAATACTTTTTTTGATTCAATGTGTTGTATTTTGGTGTTTTAGTGATTTTTATGTGTTTTTTGATTTATCCAGTATAGGTTTATTATTTGTATTCATTGTATACTTGTTAAGTATTATTATTGTTTATTTTGGATAAAAAACATTTTTTATCGTTGATTTGTTTTATACTATTTGAATAATTATTGTATTACTTTTTTGTACAATAATTTTTGATTATGTCAAATTA
>JAFRKG010000123.1 GCA_017431845.1 Methanosphaera sp.
ACAATATGTTATTCTTTATTAAAATTTGCCATTCTTCTTTTTAGTTCATCACAATGTTCATCAATTTTTTCAGTTAAGTAATTTATTATTTTTTCAACTTTTGTGTCTTTGTATTCTTTTCTTAATTGATTATAATATGACTCTGCTTCTTCATAGTTTTCAAAAGTTTCTTCTAATTGACTTTCAGTCCAAATTTCTGCAGGAGTATATTCTAATCTCATATAAACTTTATATTCAATAATTGGGAAACGAATACCACCACAGTCAGCAATAATATGTTTTTCTCTATATATTTGTTCAAAGAAAAGATGTGTTTTGAAATTGCCATGTTTATAACCTTTATGGTCAATTTCCTTATTACATTTTTCTTCATCACTTAATTTTGATAATTTTTCTTCGCTTTCTTTTTTTAATCTATTCATTTCACGACTATCTTTGCAGTCTTGAAAAAAGTCTTTTATTCTTGTTATAAAAGTCGCTTCTTTTTCATGTTTTTCTAAATTTTTACTCATTTGAATAATTGATGCTCTTGCATGTTCTTGTTCAACATAAGAAAGTTCTTGTAACTTTACTAAAAAAGTATTAAATAAATCTTCGTCTTTATCTAATTTTTTTTCTACTTTCATTATAACTGTTTTCCTCCTTTTTACCTTAAGTTTTCAGCGACACCACCTCGTGTTTATTTCTCTATAAAAAGGGTAAACTAGAACTGGTGGTGTTAGATAATGAAAATTCCAAACATCCGAAAAGTTTTAGGTGCAAATGTTAAGTTTTATAGATATATGCTAGGATATACTCAAGAACAATTAGCCGAAAAATGTGATTTGAGTCCTAGATATATTAGTGATATAGAAAATTCTAATGGGAATGTTCCTATTGATACATTAGAAAATATGGCGAATAAATTAAAAGTTGAGCCATATTTACTAATAAAACCACAGAAGCACCAAACTTTACCGAAAAGAGTAAATATGAAATAAGCTCTTTTCTTTATTTTGACCATTCATATTAACTCTTAAACATTATAACACAAAAAGTGTCATTTAGGCACGAAAGGTTGCGTATTTCTTTCATTATTATCTTGATAATTTTTATAAGGAGTGATAGATTGGATCAATATACTGAGTATAATGAAAACATAAAAGCTATTATCTGTAAGAACATAAAGAAGTATAGAAACCTTAAAGGAATAAGACTTATGGATTTAGCAGAGAAATGTAATTTGTCTGTGAATCATCTTAAAAGAATAGAGTCAGTAAATGATAGGAACAATATATCACTTATTACTTTATATAAGATTTCTATTATTCTAGGTGTGAGAATAGATAAGTTTTTTGAAGATGAATAGTATAAATCTATTTGTCTTTTTTTGTTGAACTAGTAGTTCAACAAATTTTTACATAAATTTACAAAAAATAGAGGTTTTTTCTAATAATTATGGTATAATGTTATATGATAGTAGTTGTGTTCGAAAGTAAGGGTGAACAAGTATGAAATGTTTGAACCAATACTGTGATGCCGAAGATATAGAAAGTGATGATAACTTTTGCTATAAATGTGGTCATTGGACTGCAAAGGGTTTCTCTTTTATAAGAAAAGAAGAAAATGTAATGCAAATTATGAATGGCGATGCTGCAAAGAAAGATGATAATTTTTCAGTAATGTTAGGACTTGCCTCTCTTGCTTTTATAGGTTTCTTTGTAATGACTCTTATAAGAGGAAATGATTTATACAAACCTTTCTTCTATTTAAAAAGACAAGCAGATGGTTATATATATGGGTATCATACATCAATAATTAAAACTGATAATACTTATAAAGATAAAGCAGTAAATAGTTATGATGAAGCAATTGAATTGATAAAAGAAGATTTAGATAGCCAACATTGGAAATGCAGTCATGAAATGGAAACTTTTATGTATCAAAGAGATATAGAAGATGTTACTGCAATACCTGTTGTCAGTTTTTGTGATGTATCTGATAGCGAAGCACAAAAATTAACTGAGGTTATCAAAAAAATGTATTCATTATTTCCTAATATGTCAGGTGCATTAACGAATATATCTATAACAAATGCCACTACAAATTCGGAATATATTGCTCGTTTTCAACCTATGTTTCAATTTGTAAATGCAAACAATGATATTAACACTTACAACAAGGTTAATAAAACACAAATATTATTAAATAGTTATTATTTTTTAAATGATGATATTATGAGCAATCCTGTATCAAGTGTTGTTGGCGAAGATTGGTATGTTAAAGATGCAACATGGGAAAGCACAATAGCCCATGAGTTAGGACACTATATATCATTTACTGCATTTTTAAGACAAAATGGTTTAAGTAATATTACTTTTGTAACTGCTGATAATGAACAAATAATTAACAATGCTATGAGTCAGTTTGATAGTGGTGCTTTTTCAATGATGATACTTAATCAGGCACTTAACAATTACAATAGTAAATATAATACAAATTTAGATGTTAATTCATTTGCTTTGACTATTTCAAAATATGCAGGTGCTAAAGATAAAAATGGAAATCTAATAGCAGACGAAACAATAGCAGAAGCAATACATGATTATTACTTACATGGATATAATTGTTCAAAGAGCAGTTACGAAATTGTTAGCATAATTAAGTCAAAGTTATAAGGTGGATGTGAAATATGAAAAGTTGTTATAATTGTAAAGGAACAAATAGAGATACCGATACATATTGCAGAAATTGTGGATATAAGATGCAAAGTAATGGACATTATGTTTTAATAAATGTTGGAACAATACTTTCCTTTCTTGCTTTATTATTTGTAATAGCATTATTTATCGCTTCATATATTGTAGATTAGAATTAAAAGGAGTAAACAAAAATGAGAGAAGAAAAAAAATTAAATTTTTACAATGAAACTGTTGATGAGTTATATAAAAGACTTGAAACAAGAGAAAGTGGATTAACCGAAGAAGAAGTTAAAAAGCGATTAGAAAAGTATGGTGAAAATAAACTTGCTGAACAAAAAAAGAAATCAAATATTGCACTGTTTTTTGGGCAATTTGCTGATTTCATGGTTATTTTGCTAATATGTGCGTCTATATTTTCGGCAATAATATCATTTATACGACATGAATCGTATGTAGATTCAATAATAATACTTGTCATTGTAGTAATAAATGCAATTTTAAGTTTTATTCAAGAAAAGAAAGCCGATGTTGCAATTCAAGAATTAAACAAAATGTTTGTTACGAATAATTATGTTATAAGAAATGGTGTAAAACAATCAGTAGATGTAAGAAATATTGTTGTTGGAGATATTATTGAATTAGAGGCAGGAGATTATGTATCTGCAGATGCAAGAATAATATCATCTGAAGGATTAGAAGTAAATGAGTCAACACTTACAGGCGAATCAAAATCTATTAAAAAGAATAATGAAAATATAAAAGATGAAAAAGAACTATATGAGAGAAAAAATATGGTATTTGCAGGTTGTAATGTTACTAATGGTCATGCTTTTGTTGTAGTATGTGCAACAGGAATGAATACTGAACTTGGAAAAATTGCTACAAGTTTAATTGATAAAAAATCAGACATTACTCCATTACAAAAGAAAGTTAATCAAATAAGCAAAGTTTTAACCTACATAATACTTGCGATAATTTTAGTTATGATGGGATTAGGTTTATGGATGAAAAATGATTTCTTCGATATACTAATGTTATCAATATCATTAGCAGTTGCTGCAATACCTGAAGGTATGAGTTCTATAATAACTATTATTTTATCATTAGGTATGAGTGCTATGGCAAAACGAAATGTTATTATTAGAAAAATGGCATCATTTGAAACACTTGGCTCTACTGATATAATTTGTTCGGATAAAACAGGAACAATTACTCAAAATAAAATGTTGGTAAAATCAATTTATGTAAATGAAAAATTATATAGTGATACTGATACAATACCTGATGCAGATTTATTAAAATGGTGTGCATCACTTTGTCAAAATGTTGTTAAAAATAACGATGTATATATGGGCGATGAAACAGAAGTTTCAATATATAAATATTTAGAAAGCATAAATTTCCCACTTGGGAGTAAACCTAGAATAAAAGAATATCCGTTTGACTCTGATAGAAAAATGATGTCCACAGTAAATCAAATGGAAGATAAACCATATTCTTTTACAAAAGGAAGTTTAGATTCAGTAATTAATAATTGCTCTCATTATATCGTAGATGGAAAAATGTATATGATGAGTCCTGAATATAGACAAAAGATATTTGATATTGAAAAAGAACAATCAGCTAAATCATTAAGATTACTAGCTTTTGCCTTTAAAAATCAAAATACCGATGATCCTGAACATAATATGATATTTATTGGTTTAATAGGTATGATGGATCCTCCAAGAGAAAGTGTGCCAAGTGCAATAAATATTTGTCATAAAGCAGGTTTAAAACCTATTATGATTACAGGCGATAGTATAAATACTGCTACTGCAATAGCAAAAGCAGTTAATATAATAGATAGCGATGACAAAGCCATTGAAGGAAAATATGTTGATAAAATGACTGATGATGAATTACTAGAAGCAGTAAATAAATATCAAGTATATGCTAGAATTACACCAAATACAAAATTAAGAATAGTTGAAGCATTACAACAACAAGGATATGTAGTTGCAATGACTGGCGATGGTGTTAATGATGCACCTGCAATTCAAAAAGCCGATATTGGAATTGGTATGGGAATTACAGGAACAGAAGTTGTTAAAAAAGTTGCAGACTGTATTTTAGTTGATGATAGTTTTTCAACAATAGTAGATGGTGTTGAAGAAGGAAGAAGAATTACTGCTAATATTAAAAAAGTTATTTTATATCTATTGGCAGGAAATATTGTTGAAGTAATACTTGTATTTGCTTCAATGTTAATGAATATGGAAATGTTTACTACATTACAATTATTATGGATAAATCTTGTAACTGATTCTATCCCTGCTATAATGTTAGCATTTGAAAAATGCGATAAGGATGTTATGGATAATACACCTGCTAATAGATCAAGTTCAAGTTTCTTTACTCCATTCTTAATTTCTAAAATAGTTTTTGGTGCAATTATTAAATCAGCAGTAATGTTAGTATTATTTGTTTATTATGCCAAAACTCATGATGCAAATATGGCAGGTTCATTGATGTTTATTTTCCTAGTTGCAAATGAGTTATTATATGCTTTATCTTGTAGAAATCTTAAAAGGTCAGTATTAAATAAAGATATGTTTAGTAATAAAAGATTATCAATTGGATTAGGTGGTCTTATGTTAGTTCAAATAATAGTTTTAACAACAGGATTGTCAAAATTCTTTATTGTTGATAATATTGGAATAAATAATGTTTTAATTACATTAGGAATATGTTTAATGCTATTTATATTAGGCGAATTAGTTAAGCCATTATATGCAAAGATGTTTAAAGATTATACGGAGGTGAAAAAATAATGAAGAAGAACAATTCAACATCATTCATAGTATTTGCAGGAGTATTTGTTTTATGTGTATTTGCTGTTGTTATAACATACAATTTAATGCCAAATCTTAAAGCAAGTAATTCCTACTATGTAAAAGTTGGCGATGAAATGAGTGCAAAAGTTGAAGCACTTGATATTAAGGGTGGCACTCTAAATATCACAACTTCAGGGGATGCAGTAGAATTTTGTGTAAAATCAACAAAAACTACACCTGAATCCAATAATTTATGTTGGAAAAAGATTGAAAATAATACAGCATCTCTATCAATATATAGAAACAAAAAATACTATGTATGGATTAAAGATACTAATGGTAGTATTAGTAGTCCGATGAGCATCAATACAAAAGATAGTGAGGAATAGTATATGGATTATAACTTGATACAAACTACAAAGAATAGTGTCGGTCCAGGTTTTGGTCCTGGAAAAGATGATCCTATTTCATTACACACACTTGAAACATCAGTTTATAGAGTAACAGGAATGAATCAAATACAAGATATAATTGACTGTGGATATGTAAGACCTAAAGGATATGGTAGCCGTGCTGATAGAGTTGGCGACAAACTATATTGGTCGCAAGGAGGCAGTAAATTATATTATCACGATAAAAGACCTGTTATTGAAGCATCTACTGATAAAGTTAAAGATGGACAAATTGGTGCTATCTCAATAAATGATTTATCTGCTATATGGATGTTTGATGAACAACAAAATAAATATGTTAATAGATTAGAACAAATTAAACAATTACATACTGAAAAACAACAAGAAATTGCTAATCAACCAACTTATGTTACATTAGAACAATTAGCACCTATTCTTTCAGAGTCAGGATACTTATGTGTTGGACATGGAACAGGTCGCAGTGGAAACTCTGATGAAGTTGTTGATTCAATATTTCAAAATGGATTAAGAACAAAAGATAATTCTTTATACTTTACTTCCATTGTATTAAGCACTCCAACACCTGAACTTATTAAACAATATGAAGAAAATGGAATGCCTAGACCAACAATAGAAGCATTAAAACAACAATTAAATAATTGGCAACATCAAGATTCTAAAAAAGTAATACTTGCCAGAATACCAATAGATTATATAAATATGATGGGTGATCGTTCTGATTTAGATGGTGAAATGTATGGTGCTTTTATGACAACAAGACTCCAAGAAGATGGAACACCTAGATATTATTTAGATTCAAGATTTATTTTAGGATGTTATGATGTTGATACTCAAACTGTTAGATTAAATAAATCTTTTGAAAGAACATTGTCAGAAAGAACAAAAAGACAATTACAAGATGGCTATGCAAAAGCAGTAGCTAAAACTAAAAAAAGAACTGAAGCAACTTCATTATTTCCTAATGTAGCACCTGCTAGTGAAGATATGCAATCACAACGAGAAACAAATTTTGACTTGCCTGATTTTGATTTTGATGACCAAATTGATTGGGGATTAGATGAAAGCGATAAGCCAAAACATAGATAAGAATATTTAATTCAAATAAAAATAACCCTAATAGTCAGTTAAGACTACTAGGGCTTTCTTTTACTTATTTAATATAGCATAACAATAATCATATACATATAAATGCTTATTTATCTCTCTATTGATAACTTTATCTTTAAAATCAGTTTCAAAGATATTAAATAGCATTTCTATTGAAAAATTTTTCTTTTCTTTTTCAGTAAGTTCTAAATACTTGGCTGAAAGAAATAATAAGTTCTTATATTTAGCGAAATTAACAATAGTTTTACTATAACTTGGATCAATTTTATTTAAAACTTCTTTTAATAGTATAATCATATCTTTAGTATTAAAATTAATATCAAAATTCTTATTTTCTAATAGATATATTGCTAATCTTATTTTATCAATATTACTTAAATTATCATACA
>JAFRKG010000124.1 GCA_017431845.1 Methanosphaera sp.
GGTTGATTATGATTTTAAACAAGAAGCTGATACTGATTATAGTTATGGTTGTCCACCTTCAGAGAGGACTTTAGAAGAGCATATTAATAAGGGTATTATTAATGTTGATAAGCCTTCTGGTCCTACTAGTCATGAGGTGGATAATTGGGTGAAGGATATTATGCATGTTGATAAGACTGGTCATGGTGGTACTCTTGATCCTAAGGTTACGGGTGTTCTTCCTGTTGCAATGAATACTGCCACCAAAAGTTTACAATTTCTGCTTTTTTCACCCAAGGAATATGTATGTCTTATGAGATTACATAAACCAATAAGTGAAGAACGTATAATTGAAATACTTGACGAATTTACTGGTAAGATTTATCAAATACCTCCAGTTAAATCAGCAGTAAAACGTGAATTAAGAGTACGTAATATTTATGAGATTAAACTATTAGAAATAAGAGACAATCAAGATGTACTTTTCAGAATAAAATGTGAATCAGGAACATACATAAGAAAATACTGCCATGACATAGGAGAAGCACTGGGCTGTGGAGCACACATGGCAGAACTAAGAAGAACAATGGCAGGATCATTCAAGGAAGATGAAACACTCACAACACTACAGGATGTTACAGACGCTTACCACTTCTACAAGGAAGATGGAGACGAAAAGTACCTAAGAGAAATTATTCAACCAATGGAACATACAACTAAATACGTGAAAAAGGTATATGTAAAGGATTCAGCCGTGGATGCAATATGTCATGGAGCAAGTCTGGCCAGTACTGGAATAGTAAAACTTAACAATCAGATACATGAAAATAACATGGTTGCAGTGATGACACTTAAGGATGAGCTACTGGCAATGGGGAAAAGTTTATATAGTGCGGATGACATAGTAGATATGGATACTAAAATAGTGGTAAATATACAAAAAGTATTTATACTACCAAATACATATCCTAAGATGTGGAAGTAATAGCATAGGAAAAAAATAATAAAACATATTTTTTTCGTATATGATTATTCTTCAAATAGCACAATAACATTTTTTAATTAACTGTAGAACCTGTAATATGCGTATTATGGGCGAGGTCAATATTAACATATTATTATTGGAAAATATAATAGTATAGCAAAGTTTTACATAGATTAGCTTTGGCTATGTAAAAATATTATGAATAAAATAGAGTACACTCTCTGTAACATCGAATATATTGTCTTTTCTATTAGTTATTAAAAGATGAGACTATTTGGGAAGAATTTATATTCGAGAAGATAGATATTATTGTTTTAAAAGAACAGTTAAAATAATTATACGCAGATATATGCCGAGATAGTCTAGCTTGGTAAGGCGCAAGACTGGAAATCTTGTGGGCATCCGCCCTCCTGGGTTCAAATCCCAGTCTCGGCGCTTATAATTATTTTAAATTAATATCTTGAAAATTCATTAAAAAATTAACTACTTTTTAACGATTTATTTATTATTTTTAATCACAACATAAACAGGTTACTGTTTTGACTAGATTAATTCCGAATTGATTAACTAGATAACTAACACATTTCAATGATAAATTTTATAATAATTATAATAATTCAAAGCTTATTTTTTCTTATAAACAGAAATTACTTCACACAAATATTAGATTAATCTAGTTTTTTTAATTATATGATAAAAAGGAGAATTCAAATGGCTGAAGAAGAATTTAGACATATGGTCCGTATTACTCGTAAAGACGTAGACGGAAACAAAACAATTGCATCAGCTTTAACCGAAATCAGAGGAATAGGTAAAGCATTCGCAATAGCTATATGTAAAGTTTTAGATCTAGATCAAGAACAACAAATAGGTTACATCGATGATGCATCAGTTGAAAAAATCGAAGAAGTACTAGAAAACCCTCAAGAATTCGGAATTCCTGAATGGTTCTTAAACAGAAGATTTGATTACGAAACTGGTGAAACAAAACACCTAATCGAATCTGACTTAAACATGACATTACGTGATGACCTCAACAGAATGAAAATGATCAGAAGCTACAAAGGTAAAAGACACGAAGTCGGCCTACCAGTACGTGGTCAAAGAACTAAATCAACATTTAGACACGGTTCATCTGTTGGTGTAAGCAGATCAAGAGGATAAACTTAGAAAACAAAACTTTTTTATAAAAAAATATTAAGGAGATTTGATTATGGGACATCCAAGAAAACCACGAAAACAATACGACACTCCATCACATCCATGGAATGCAGAACGTATACAAGAAGAAAACAGATTAGCTGCAAAATATGGTTTAAAAAATAAAAAAGAAATATGGAAAGCAGACTCAAGAGTAAAAAGATACAGAAGAGATGCTCGTATTATCTTAGGTATGGACGTTGACGAAAGACAACAACAAGAAGCAGAATTATTAAACCATCTTGTAAGATTAGGATTTATCTCACCTAACGCTAAACTAGAAGAAGTATTAGACTTAAACGTAGAAGACGTTCTCAGAAGAAGATTACAAAGTTTAGTACACAGAAAAGGATTAAGTCAAACAGCTAAAGAAGCAAGACTATTTGTAGTACATGGTCACATTACCCTAAACGGTAAAAAAATTAACGCACCAGGACACTTAGTAGCAGTAGCTGATGAAGACAACATAGACTTCTATCCAGGTTCACCAGTTGCACATAAAGTAGATGCTCCACAAGAAGCAGAAGCAGAAACAGAAGAAGTAGCAGCAGAAGAACCAGACGAAGAATAAACACAAGATGTTATAATTACTAAAAATAATTTATAGGTGATAAAATGGCAGAAAATGATAAATGGGGTGTAGCTCACGTTTACTCATCATTTAACAACACTATTATAACCGTAACTGATATAACTGGTGCTGAAACAATTACACAATGGTCTGGTGGAAAAGTTGTACGTTCTGACAGACAAGAATCATCACCATTTGCAGCTATGGAAGCAGCAAACAGAGTAGCTGATGATATTAAAGAAAAAGGAATTGCTGGACTCCATATTAAAGTACGAGCTTCTGGTGGAAACGGTCCTAGAACACCTGGACCTGGTGCTCAAGCAACAATAAGAGCATTAGCAAGAGCTGGTATAAAAATTGGTAAAATTGAAGACGTAACTCCTATACCTCACGACGGAACTGGTAGACCAGGCGGAAAAAGAGGTAGAAGAGTATAAGTATTTTAACAAAAGGGTCATAGTATGAATATAGAAATAAGAGAAAAGGATGAAGAAAGAGCTGTATTTGTAGTTGAAGGTGTAGATGACACATTTATAAATACAATTAGAAGAATATGTCTAGTGGAAATCCCTACTCTTGCAATTGAAGATGTTAACATTTTCAAAAACGATGCAAAAATGTTCGATGAAGTACTAGCTCACAGATTAGGATTAATCCCAATCAAAACAGATTTAAACTCATACATCTTTAAATCAGAATGTGACTGTGACAATCATTGTTCAAGTTGTAGTGTTTCATTTCTTTTAAAAGAAAAAGGTCCTAAAGTAGTATATTCAAAAGATCTAAAATCAGACGACCCAGCTATAAAACCAGTTTATGATACAATACCAATAGTAGAACTTCGAGAAGGCGAAGAAGTTGAATTAGAAGCTATAGCAGAACTTGGTTTAGGTTCCGAACATGCAAAATGGCAGGCAACAACAACATGCGGATACAAATATTATCCAAAAATCATCATAGACAATGATAAAGTAACAGATCTAGAAGAATACGTTGAAGAATGTCCAAGAAACGTGTTACAAATTGAAGACGGATTACTAACCTATAATGATGTGGAAAACTGTTCAACATGCAGAACTTGTCAAAGATTATCAGAAAAAGATGATAACGGCATAACCATAGACTTTGAAGAAGGGAAATATATATTCAAAATCGAAACAGACGGATCATTAAGACCAGAGGAAGTTCTAACAATAGCTTGTGATATACTATCAGAAAAAGCAGATAATATTATAAACTTTGTTAATGAGGAGGAATAATTAAAATGAAATTATCAAAAACTAACCCTAATACAATTGATTTAATCAAATCCCTCACCAAACAATCATCTGCAGAAGATGCTCCTATATGGAAAGCTGTTGCTAACGAGCTAAAAAGGGCTAATAGAAAAAACAAAGAAGTAAATGTTTACCATATAGACAAATATTCTGACGACGATGATACAGTACTTGTACCAACAAAAGTTTTAGGTGAAGGTAACATAACCAAAAAAGTAACTGTAGCAGCATTTAAATTCTCACAAGAAGCAGAAAAGAAAATAGTGGCTGCTGGCGGAAAATGCCTAAAAATTGATGAACTAATGGCTGAAAATCCAAAAGGATCTAATGTTAAAATCATAAAGTAGGTGGATTAAGATGGTAACAATTATTGATGGAGAAGGATTAGTACTTGGAAGACTAGCAAGTACAGTCAGTAAAAGACTCTTAAACGGTGAAGAAATCACCATTATTAATGCTGAAAAAATAATCATCTCTGGTAACAAGGATTTTCTCTACGCTAGATACAAACAAAGAGTAGACAGAGCAAGTATCTCAAACCCAAGAGACTTAGGTCCTAAATACCCAAGAAGACCAGATGATATATTCAGAAGAACAGTTAGAGGAATGATTCCTTACAGAAAAGCTCACGGAAGAACAGCATACAAAAACTTAAAAGTAAATGTAGGCGTTCCAAAAGAGTTAGAAGGACAAGAAGTAGTGGAAGTTAAAGAAGCACAACCTAGAAATATTCAGAAAAGTATGGAATTAGGTACAATTTCTAAATTATTAGGTGCTAAATTTTAAATAAAACTAGAGGTCGTGTAAAATATGAGTAAAGTAGTACACACTAGTGGAAAAAGAAAAACCGCTATTGCTAGAGGTACAGTAAGAGAAGGAACTGGAAAAGTTAGAATTAACCGTAAACCAGTTGAATTATACAACCCAGAATTAGCAAGATTAAAAATATTTGAACCATTAGAATTAGCAGGTGACATGGTAAACTCTGTAGACATCAACGTAAGAGTAGTTGGTGGAGGAGTAATGGGCCAAGCAGAAGCTGCAAGAATGGTAATCGCTAAAGGTTTAGTAGAATACTTTGGTGACATCAACCTCAAAGACAGATACGTTCAATATGACAGAACAATGTTAGTAGGGGATCCACGTCGTACAGAATCCAAAAAATTCGGTGGACCAGGTGCAAGAGCTAGAAAACAAAAAAGTTACAGGTAAATTCTTATGTTACTCGTAAGATGTTTTTCGTGTGGAAAAGTTATCTCAGCAAGTTTTGATGAATTTAAGGAAAGAACAGAAAATGGTGAAAGTCCAAACGATGTTCTAGATGATCTTGGAATTACAAAATATTGTTGTAGAAGAATGTTCATATCACATGTAGATGTATGGTAAGGAACATTTTATTAGGAAACTAAATAAGGGAGCTAAAAATAATAAGGTAACATTACCTATTTAATAGGCACTCCTCTCCTTTTTACCTTTAAGGGTATGAGGAAAACTTTTTAGTTAAGTTGATGAATAGGATATATACCAGTAAGGAGCATTTAAGAAATATGCAATCTAGAAAAGATACAAGATTTGAAAAAGCTAGATTAATTGGATCACGAGCACTTCAAATATCAATGGGTGCAACACCAATGGTTGAATTCCAACCAGACGAAGACACAATTAAAATAGCCATACGTGAATATGAGGAAGGAGTACTTCCATTAGATGCAGTAGTTAAAGATGAATATAAATAAATTTATTTTATTTTTAATACACTGAGTATGAAAAAAAACTTTCTTATTTATACACTTATAAGCAGATAAAAAAATAGCCCTTTAATTGAACAACTATTTCTACATTTAAAAAGAGGTGTTTTTTATGGATAGTGTAATTGAAGACGTACGATTAAGAAAAATAATAGATAGTAGAGGAAACCCAACCGTTGAAGCAGACATATTAACATGGAACGGATTCGGTAGAGCTGCAGCACCTAGTGGAGCAAGTACGGGAGTAAACGAAGTTGCATCCTTCCCTGAAGGTGGAGTAGACCAAGTAATAGCTGAAGTAGAAGACTTAATATCATCAGAAATTATTGGAATGGAAGCAGAAGACCTAAGAGAAATAGACACAGTACTAAAAGAAATTGATGGTACAGACAACTTCTCAACAATAGGTGGAAACACAGCAGTAGCAGTATCCATGGCTACAGCAAAAGCAGCAGCTTCAAGTTATAACTTACCATTATACAAGTTCCTAGGTGGAATAATGCCTGTATCAATTCCATACCCACTAGGAAACATGATAAATGGTGGAGCACACGCTGGTACAAACGCACCGGATATACAGGAATTCCTAGTTATTCCAGTAGGAGCAACCAGCATAATAGAAGCAATGGAAACAAACATTAACGTCCACAGAAGAATAAAAGAAAAAATCCAAGCAACCGACAGTACATTTACTGGAGGTAAAGGAGACGAAGGTGGATGGGCACCAAACCTTACCAATGAACAAGCATTAGAAATACAAACCAGTTCATGTACAGAAATAACTGATGAAACAGGAGTAGAAGTAAGACCAGGATTAGATGTTGCAAGTAGTGAATTCTGGAACGAAAAAGAACAAAAATACATCTATGAACGTGAAGGTGCTTCAAGAACTGTTGAAGAACAAATTGATTACATAGCTGACTTAGTAGATACATACAAATTCTTCTATGTAGAAGACCCAATTCAAGAAAATGATTTCGAAGCATTTGCAGAATTAACAGCAAAATCAGGTAAAGATTGTTTAATCTGTGGAGACGACTTATTTGTAACCAACCCTGAAATCCTTGCAAAAGGTATTGAAGCAAAAGCAGCAAATTCCTTAATCATTAAACCTAACCAGATAGGTACATTAACAGATACTTATAACTCTATCCAATTAGCAAAAGCAAACAAATATGTTCCTGTAGTATCACATAGATCAGGTGAAACTACTGATGAAACAATTGCACACATAGCAGTAGCATTCAATGCACCAATTATTAAAACTGGAGCAGCTGGTGGAGAAAGAATTGCAAAACTTAATGAATTAGTCAGAATCGAAGAAGAATTACCAAATCCTAAGATGGCTGATTTATAATGGAGTTATTATGGATATTAGTATAAACTATGATAAGTGTAATAACATAGATTGTCTTGAATGCCTGGACATTTGTCCTATGGATGTCTTTGATTTAATGGCAGAACGTTTAGTTTATGATATTTCTAAGTGTGTAGGATGTCTGGCATGTCAGGAAGTATGTGCTTATGATGCTATCAGGGTTTTATATTAATTATATTAAAAACGAATTATTATTAGAAAATAAAAATGAATATTTTAAGAGGTAAATAAAATGTCTGAATTATTAATACCATTAGATAAGTACCTTGCAGCAGGTTTACACATAGGTACTCAACAAAAAACTAAAGATATGGAAAAATACATATACAGAGTAAGAGCAGATGGTCTTCACGTATTAGATGTAAAAAGCAGTAATGATAAAATTCTCATTGCAGCAAAATTATTATCAAAATATGATCCTGATGATGTGCTCGTAGTAAGTACAAGACAATATGGTCAAGCACCTGTAAAAAAATTCGGTGAAGTAACTGGTTGTAAAACAATTCCTGGAAGATTTATTCCTGGTACACTTACAAACCCTAGATACTCAAAATTCATTGAACCTAAATTATTAGTTGTTACTGACCCACGTAGTGACTCACAAGCAGTTATTGAAGCAAGACAAAACGGTATTCCTGTTGTTGCATTATGTGATACAGAAAACCTTTTATCAAATGTTGATGTAGCTATACCTGTTAACAATAAAGGTAGAAAAGCTATTGCTTTAGTATACTGGTTACTTGCTAGACAAGTGTTAAGAAACAGAGGTATCTTAAATAGTGATGAAGAATTCGATTTAGAACCTACTGATTTCGAATTAAAAATATAATATTATTTATTAGTGGATAAGAATGGGTTCTTATCTATTTTCCTTTTTTTCTATTGATTCTAGATAGTTATCTAGTAAGGTGTATAATTCTTTTTTTGTGTTTGTTTGAAATATTTTCTCTTTGATTCTTGCATTGAATGGTAACTTTTTTATATAGTATGATGCGTGTTTTCTGATTTTTATTATGGCTATTTTTTCATCTTTTTCTTCTTCTAGTAATAGTTCTGTGTGTTTTTTGATCATGTTTATTTTTTGTTGTGCTGTTATTGTTTCTGGTTTTTCGTTATGGTCTAGGTAGTTGTTTATTTGTTTTATTAGCCATGGATTTCCTAGTACTCCTCGTCCTATCATTATTGCATCACATTTTGTTTCTTGGAGCATTTTTTCTGCATCGTAGCATGTCCATATGTCTCCGTTTCCGATGACTGGTATGTTTACATTTTCTTTCACTTGTTTTATTATGTTCCAGTCTGATTTTCCGGAGTATTGTTGTGTTTTTGTCCGTGGATGTACAGTTATTGCACTTGCTCCTGCTTCTTCTATTATTTTTGCTATTTCTGTTGCGTTGATGTGTTGTTGGTCCCATCCGCTTCTTATTTTTGCTGTTACTGGTATGTTTACTGTGTCTACTGTTTTTTCTATTATTTGTCTTATTAGTTCTGGTTTTCTTAGTAGTCCGCTTCCTGATTCTGCTTTTTGGCATATTTTGTCTACGGGGCATCCCATGTTGATGTCTATTATGCTTGGTTTTATGTTTTCTTCTATGTATTTGGATGCTTCTTTGTATTTGTCGGGTTGTTTTCCGAGTAGTTGTAATGCTATTGGTTTTTCGTCTTGTGTTATTTTCATTTTTTTCTTTGTTTTGTGGTCGGGGTTTAGTATGGAGTTTGTGTGTATCATTTCTGTTTCTAGTAGTCCGCAGTTCATGTTTTTTATTATTTTTCTGTATGTGTGGTCGCATATGTCTGCCATTGGTGCTAGTACTGTTTGGTTTTTTATTTTTATGTTACCAATTTTCCATTTCATTTGTTATCACATTTTAGAAGTAGTATGTTATTTTTTGTGGTGGTTATTTTAAATAGTTAATGGGTGGGGTGGTGAGGGGTTTTTTTATTTGTTTATTCTTTTATGATTTTTATGAGGTTGTTGTATTGTGCTGCGTCTTCGAATATTTCTAGTAGGTCGGGGTCTATGTTTTCTGTGTTTTTTAGTGTGATTTGTGTTTTTGAGTAGTGTCCTATGAGGTATTGGTATATGTCTTGGTAGTCTCCGTCGTATATGGGTAGGTCGAAGGTTTCTTTTAGGTATTTGTTTGGGTTTTGGTTGAGTTTGTTTATGTCTATTTCGTATTTTGTCATTTTTTTTTCTTCCTATTATTTTTATAACTATTGTTATATTTGTTGTATTATATATTATTTACCTATAACAGCAGACATATAACCCACAACAGAATCATAGTCACCAGATACATCACCACTAGTACTATGATTTAAAACAATACTCCTATCATAATCCTGCAGTTTAGCCAAAGTAACAGCAGTAATAACAGGCCCATAACCACACATTGTAATATCATAATCAACAATATCATTTACCATATCATCCATACACATAGACTCAACAGATTTCATAACCTTAGCATCAAGGAACAATGCAGTATCAACATCCTCATAATGAGTTAAATCAGTACTGGCAACAACAACACACTTACGACCCAACTTAGACATAACCTTATCCAAACTACGAGCCAAATTCTCACACAACTCAGGCACTTGCCTGCTAATAACAATAGGAACAATCCTAAAACTATGACTACCACAAATATACTGAATAAAAGGAAGCTCAACCTCAATACTATGCTCCCTCATATGAGCAGCATTATCAACAACAACATTATCATCAACATTCAACAACTCCTCAACAAACTCAGTGTCAACATCAACAACACCAAGAGGAGTCTTCCATCCAGAATAAGTGCAAACATCAATATTAGTACCAAAACCAGTATGATTAGGACCTAAAATAATAAAAGTATCAGGTAAATCATGACAACACAATTCACTAAAAGTATAAGAAGCGGTTAAACCCGAATAAACATAACCAGCATGGGGCACTACACAACTAACAACATTATCTAAATGAGCATCATCCTTATTATCAGTTTTTTCAAAATATTTCTTAATCTGACCAATCAGCAAATCCTTATCAGACTCATAAAAAAGACCAGACACACAAGGTTCACGTATCATAAATTATCACTAATATATATTTATGAAACATGAAACTAAAATAATAATCTAATCAAAAAACAAGACACAAAAAAATACACTAAATATCATCAAACATTTAAAAGGACATTAATAAAAAAAAAGTTTAAAAAAAAATTATTCCTTATTAGCTGGAATAACAAAAACAGGTACTGGAGCTTCCCTGATAATTTTCTCAGTAACACTACCTAATAAAAATCTGTCAACAGCACCTTTACCACTATTAGAAATTACAATCATGTCAATATTCTCTTTTTTACATAAATCAATTATAACATCACAAGGTTTACCACTAAGTGCCATTTTACGTATTTTTACATTACTCTGTTCCTGAATTTCAGCTACTTTCAGAACTTTTTCTTCAAATTCATTTAAAACCTTTTCACTATATTCTTCAACAGTTTTATATTTACCATAATCTTCTTTTTGAATATTGGTTAAGTGTCTTCTATCCACAACATGTAATAAAACTAGTTCAGCCTTTTCGTCTGAAGCAATTTGAAGTGCATGTTTAATAGCTGCTTCAGCATTTTTTGATCCGTCACTAGTTAATAAAATTCTTTTATACATATAACTCCTCAAATTTATTATAATTCTCTAATTAAGAATTATGTTATAAAAGCCTAATAAATTTTAAGTTTATAAAAAATTATTTTTCATTAACAAAAATTGAATACCTTAGTAGATACTTACTGAAAAAGCATATAATTGCAAAAAACATATTCATAGGTTATAGTCTTTCTTATAAAAAGTTTAATATGATTAAAGGGGATAATAGATCCTGTTTAAAGCAAGATATGATATTATACCATAAATTATATCTTAAATGTGAACAATAAGTATTATGCAATAATATTATAAGAAACAAGTAATAATATACGAAAACAATAAAAAAATAGTAGTGTCATACTTTATTATTTCTAATAGGCATTGATAAAAAATAGTTTTAATAACAAAAGATTTTATTTAGATGTTACTAGTAAAAGTAACATACTAAAATATTTCTTTAAACATTTATAATGCTAATTTAACATCATCAGCTGTGATAGTTTTACGACCAGCATGTTTAGCAAGTTTTGTTGCTCTTGCTGCAATTTGTTCTCCTTCTTCTTCAAGAAGGTTTGCGAGTTCTATTGCTGCGTCATCACTTATTCTTTCAGCACCTGCATTTTTTAATATTCTTTTAACTGGTGCAATTGGTAATTCTGCCATAAATATCTTTCTCCTATAATTCAATGTTTAATGCTTTGTAATTAGCATTATATAAAGGTTTTTATAAAAACTATATTTTTCATAAATTTATCCCTATTTTCAATTAATATCTACATTCATTTCCAAAAAAATTAATATAACAATTACCTATATTAGATTCAAAAAGTATTCAAAGATCTGTAAAGAAAAATATTGATTATACTTTCTAAGATATAAATTAATAATAATATATATAAAATAACAATAATACTTGAAAAAATCATATACCCTAAATAACACACTACTCTTAACATAATATAATTATTTAAGCTAAGAAAATGAAATATTCTAATAGAAAGCGTGATAAAAATGAATATTCAAAACAATATCTATGAAAGTGATGAAGGAACATGTGACATAAATGTCATACACAAAGCATCGGTAGAAAGTGCAAAAAATGCACTACTAGACCAGGATACATACATGGAACTAGCCGAAACATTCAAACTATTCGGAAACCCAACAAGACTAAAAATATTATCCTTACTAACAAAAGAAGACCTATGCGTATGTGACATCAGCGAAGCACTAGGCATGAGCCAATCAGCAGTATCACACCAACTAAGAATACTAAGAGAAAGAAACCTTGTAAAATACATGAAAGAAGGAAAACAGGCAAGATACTCATTAGCTGACGACCACGTAATAGGAATTCTAAACATAGGAACAGAACACGTTCTAGAATAATCAATTGTGATAATATGATCATATACTTCTCAGCAACAGGAAACAACCAACACATAGCAAACACAATAGCACAACAATTAAACGATAAAAAAGAATCAATAATACAACTAGACAAGAAAGAACAATACACTATCCCATTAGAAGATAACGAAAAACTGGGAATAATAATTCCAACATACTTCCTTGGACTACCAAGTTATGTGGAAGAATACCTTTCAAAAACAAGGATAATACCGGCAAAAAATAACTACATATACATTATAAGCACGTATGGTACAAGCCCAGGATACTCCACAGGATACATAAAAGAATACCTTGAAGAACAAAACATACCCACACACGCACAATATACCATAAAAATGCCAGACACATGGACACCCTTTTTTGACGTGTCAAACAAACAAAAGAATAACACTATAAATGATAATGCACAAAGACAAACCGAACAGATAATAACAATGATAAAGGAACGAAAACAAGGAAAATACACTAAGAACACATTACCAAAAATAATTGCAAACATAGCACAATTAATGTATGACAGGCAAAGAAAAACAAGTAATCTTAAAGTAGATAACACATGCAACAAGTGTGGAACCTGTGCAGAGAACTGTCCAATAAACGCAATAACAGTAAATGATGATAAGATAGAATGGGTAACAGAAAGATGTGTTATGTGTCTCAGATGTCTGCATAAATGTCCACAATTTGCAATACAATACAAGAATATGACCAGAAAACATGGACAATACATAAACCCACACATAAAAACATTAGACTAAATACAAAACAATCAAAAAAATTTAAATAAAAAGCTTTCATAGTAGAATAAATATACAAAAACAAATATTCACAAGAACAGACAAAATACATACAACCATAAAAAAAATATAATAAGGAATGATAAAATGCAAAACGATATGCTAAACAAATTAATACAAGAATTCAACGAAACAATCGACCTATTAATAAAAGACTTCAAAGAATTTAACTATGATGAAAAAGCCTTAGGATTCCTAGCAACAAGAACAAGAACATTCATAACATTCTGCAACCTATCCCTAAACAACATAATATTCGCAGTACTAAAAAGGACAAAAAACTACAACTTTGACGAAGAAATAAAACAATCCAAAGACATAATAAACAACATATTCGAAAAAATAAACCACTCATTAGACCATATACTAGAACATGACCACGAAGAAGAACACGCCCACGACCACAGCCATGAACACCACATACACATAGATGTGGAAGATGTTCAGGATGATATAAATAACATACAAGAAAACCTTGAACTACTAAAAGAATTGTTCAAAAACCTATCAGACTTCGTAGTAACCTCAATAAAATACCAAATAAACAATATCAACGATGAAGTATTTAAAAAAGAATTCGAAAGATTCAAAACAAAACTAGCAGAAATCCAGAAACAATATAATCAGAATTAAACTCCACAAAAAAAACTTAAACCTTTTCTCTTTTTAAAGATAAAAAAGAAGATGAAATAAAAAAAAGAATAATGGTAATTAACCAAATTTACCATTAATATAATCCAAAGTCTTATCAAAACGAGGATTACTAAAAATAGTGCTCGTAATATCACTTTCAACCAAGCACCCATCCAAAAAGAATGTAGTGTAATCAGAAACACGCTTTGCCTGCTGCATATTATGAGTAACAATAATAATAGTATACTCCTTCTTAAGATCAAAAATCAAATCCTCAATCCTCCTGGTCGAAACAGGATCCAAAGCAGAACAAGGCTCATCCATCAACACAATCTCAGGATTCACAGCAATAGTCCGTGCAATACATAAACGTTGTTGCTGACCACCAGACAACTTTAAAGCAGACTTATCAAGGTCATCCTGCACCTCATCCCACAAGGCAGCAGACCTTAAACTAGAAATAACCCGTTCTCTGATAACATCCTCATCATTAACGCCCTGCACCCTCAAACCATAAGCAACATTCTCATAAATACTCTTACTAAAAGGAGTAGCCTTCTGAAAAACCATTCCAATCTTCTTTCTTAAAGAAATAACATCAACATCATCATCATAAATATTTTTACCATCAAACAATATTTCACCAGACAGCCTAAAAGACTTAGTTAAATCATTCATCCGGTTAATACTTCTAAGAAAAGTGGACTTACCACAACCAGAAGGACCAATTAAAGCAGTTACCTTATTCTTCAAAAAAGAAGTGTTCACATCCTTTAAAATTTGTTTATCCTCAAAATATGTGTCTAAATTTCTTACTTCCAATATTTCACTCATAATTATTCACCCATTATCTTCCTTTCATACCTGTTAATCAATAAATTAGTAACAATTGTAATAACAAAAATTAATAATATTAAAATACATGCCGTTGCATAAGTCTTATCTAAACTAATACCCTCTGTAGCAAGGATATACAAATGAAGTGTTAATGGCCTTCCAGGATCAAAAGCTGATAATGGAATGTTTGTAGCACTTCCAACAGTAAACAATATCACTGCAGTTTCCTGAATAGACCTTCCCAAACCTAAAATCATACCAGTTAAAATACCTGGGAGAGCAGAGGGTATAACAATATTCTTTATGGTTTGCCATTTGGATGCTCCCAATGCCATTGATGATTCCTTAACATGCTGATTAATTCTTAATAATGACACCTCGGTTGTACGAGTAACTGTTGGAATAATCATAACCGCCAATGTCAGGGCTGCTGATAGGATACACCATCCAAGATTAAGAAATTCAACAAAAAATACTAATCCAAACAAACCAAAAACAATTGATGGTAATGATGCCAGGATATCTAGGCAGAAATGAATCATTGTTGATATTTTATTGCTCATATTATACTCGTTTAAATAAATTGCAGTAAACAATGAAACAGGTAATGCAAATAATATTGCTAAAATTGAAACATAAACTGTTGACACTATCATTGGTAATATTCCACCACTTATTCCTGAATCTAATGGCTTTTCTAGTAAAAATTCTAATGATAAATGAGGAATACCTTTTAGCAGGATATAACCTGTAATTATTACCAGTATTAGTAATGTGATAAGACCCGTTATTGAAAAAAGTATTTTCATTATATTGTCTGTTTGTTTATACATATTCATCATGCAACACCTTGTACTTCTATTTTCATTTTAATTCTATATGTTAACATAATAAGTAATAACATAACTATTAACAGTACTGTTCCTGTTAAGAATAATGCATCGTAATGTAAATCAATAGCATAACCCATTTCTAGTGCAATATTTGATGTTAAGCTCCTGAACGGGCTTGTTAGAGAATCTGGTATTTGTGCCACATTTCCTGCTATCATAATTACTGCTATGCTTTCACCTATTATTCTGCCTATTGCAAGTATTATTCCTGTAAGTATTCCTGGACTTGCTAGTGGAAGGAGAACGTTCTTTATTGTTTGCCATTTTGTAGCACCTAATGCTAATGATGATTCCTTGTATGATTGACCTATTGCATTTAGGGAGTCACAGCTTAATGTTATTATTGTTGGCATTATCATTATTGACAGGATTATTGAGGCTGTGATGAAATTAAATCCTTCTCCTCCAAGGTATGTTCGGACTATTGGACTTATAACTATTAGTCCAAAGAATCCATAAACTACTGATGGTATTCCTGTTAATGTTTCTAGTGCTGGTATCATTATCTTGTTCAGGTATTTGTTTGAGTATTGTGTGATGAATATTGAACATCCTAATGATAATGGTATTGCTATGATTAGTGTGGTGACTACAAGTATTATTGTACTTATTATCATAGGTAATATTCCGTACTGGTTGGCTTCGGGTTTCCATACACTTCCTAGTATGAAGTTTATCATTCCTATTTCTTTTATTGCGGGTATTGATTCGGTTATGATGAATCCTATGATTAGTATCATCATAATTGCGCTTAGTATTGTTGTTATGAAAATTGTTTTTTCCATTATTTTTTCTTCATTTAACATATTTTTTTCACCTAGTTTACGGGGATTAAACCTTCTTTTTCTATTATTTCTTGTCCTTCTGGACTTAGTATCCAGTCTATGTATTGTCTGGTATTTTTATCGGGATTTTTTGTTAGGTATAGGAATGGTCTTTGTAGTAGGTACTGTCCATTTTTTATGTTTTCAGTGCTTGCTTCTTTATTGTCAATTGTTATTGTTTTTACGTTGTTGTTTCTTATTTCTGTTAGTGATGCGTATCCTATTGCATTGGGGTTTGTTGAGACTGTTTGGATTAGGGAGCCTGTTGAGCTTTGTATTAGTGCGTTGGATGTTATGCTTTGATTGTTTAATAGTTTTTCTTTTATTGTATTTCTTGTTCCGGATCCTTCTTCTCTGCTTACTACTGTTATTTTTTCATTGTTTCCGTTTATTTGTTTCCAGTTGTTTGTTTTTCCTGTGAATATGTCTTTTAGTTTTTCTTTTGGTAGGTTTGTTATGTTGTTTGATGGGTGTGTGATTATGACTATTGCGTCCATTGCTATTGTTGTTGCGTTTACGTTTTTGTTGTTTATTTCGGTTGAGTACATTCCTATGTCTGCGTTATCTTTTAGTATGCTGTTTAGTCCCATTGATGATCCGCCTGATTGTACTGATATGTCTATGTTGTTTGTTTTTTTCATATATTTTTCTGATAATTCTTCGCTTATTCCTTGTATGGATGATGATCCTACTATTTGTATGTTTTCTTTTTCTTCTAATCCTGGTGTGAATATTAGTATTCCTAGGATTAGTATTAGTGCTATTACGAGGTATTTTATTTTCATTTTGTTTTTTATGCTCCTCTTGGTAATTAGTATATACATTATTTTTGTTAGTATTTAAACTATTGTATTTAGTGAATAAAAGTTCATATTATGTGAACAAGGGGGGTTGTATAAACACAAATTATGAACAAAAAAAATTCAAAACCCCAAAAAACACGAAAAAATGTGAACAATAAATGAATAAAAATTCATAAAAAGAGAACAAAAAAATGAAAAATAAGAAAAATAATAAAAAAAATAACTGGAATTAAAATAAATAAAAAAATAAAAAAAAATATTCAACAAAAAATACTTCTACAACAAAACAAAACAATATAAACACAAAAAAATTTCCAACAATAATAAACCATCCATAAAATAACATAAAAATGGAATAAAAAATAAATATATTTAAATACTACTTATTCCAAATTTATACTTACACAACAAAAAAAATGGGGGATGCAAAAAAATGGAAGAAAAAGAACTATACTTCACAATCAACGCAGTAAACATGTTCCACGGAATAAAACCATACAAAATAGGATCCATAATCAAACTAGTAAAAGAACCAGAAAACGACTACGACATGGAAGCCATAAGAATAGAACTAAGATACGCAGGAAAATCAGGATACGTAGCAAACAGCGTAAAAACAGTAGCCAAAGGAACATACAGTGCAGGAAGACTATACGACAAAATCCTCGACGAAGACTACGCAAAAGTAATATTCATAATACAAGACACAATAATAGCAAAAATACTAACAAAAGAAGAACTAACAAAAGAAAAAAACAATCCCGACAGTGACATAAACTACATCTAAAAAAAAGGGAGGTGGAAAAGAAATGACAGACATAATCCAGGAAATATTTGACAAAATACAATACCTAGAAACAGAACAATACAAAAACATGACAGTAACAGCAATAAACATACCAGACAACAACATAGACCTAATGCCACTAGAAATAGGATTAAACATGGGACTAGTAGAAATAACAGAACTAGACGAACAAGGAATAGTAGGAGAAGTAAAAGTAACAAACAAAGCAGTAACACCACTACTACTATTAGACGGAGAAGAAATAATAGGATCCAAACAAAACAGGATAATAAACTCAACAATAATAATACCACCACAAAGCGAAAAAAACATACCAGTAAGCTGCGTAGAAGAAGGAAGATGGAGCTACAAAAGCAAAAAATTCAACTACTCAAACCACATGGCAACAAGCCTAGTAAGAAGAAACAAACAAGAAAGCGTAACACAATCACTAAGAGCACAAAATAATTACAAATCAAACCAGGCAAGAGTATGGGATAACATAAGAGACACAATAAACAACCTAGACATAACAAGCGAAACAAACGCATTACACGACACATACAAACAAAGAACAACAACAATAGAAGAATACAAAAAAGCATTCAAAACACAAGACAAACAAAACGGAATAATAGTATACATCAACGGTCAACTAGCAGGACTAGAAATAATATACAACAAAACAAGATACAACCAGTACCATGAAAAAATAATAGAAAGCTACATAATGGACGCAATACAAACAACAGAAGAAAACAATACAAATGAAATCACACAAGAACAACTAATACAAAAAATAATAGAAACACCACGAGAAAACTATAATCCAATAGGATTAGGAAATGACTACAGATTAGAAGATGATGAAATAATAGGAAGCATAATCACATACGAAGAAAAACTAATAAATGCCTCAATATTCAAAAAAACAGAAGAAAATATAATATAAACACACTTTTACCATTTTTTTCAAATTAATATCCAAATTAATAAATATTTAATCAACCATATATTATATTATAATATTAAATGAACACTATTTATATAATTAAAATTAATAAGATTCGATAAATTCATAGAACATATAGGAGTAAATCTATGAATAATAATATAATTAATAGGTGATTAAATGGATAAATTCGGATTCGGAATGATGAGACTACCACAATTAGATGAAATAGATCCAACAAAGGTAGATATAGAACAAGTAAAACAAATGGTTGACGAATACATACAAGCAGGTGGAAAATACTTTGACACAGCATACCCATACCATAACGGCGTAAGCGAAAACGTTCTAAAAGAAGCAGTAGTAGACAGATACCCACGAGAAGACATAATAATCGCAACAAAACTACCAATATTCAGTGTAGAAAAACCAGAAGATATGGAAAAATTCTTCAACGAACAACTAGAAAAATGTGGAGTAGAATACTTTGACTACTACCTAATACACAACATAAACGAGATGACACACCACGCAGTATACGACTTTGACTCATTCGAATTTGTAAGACAAAAAAAGAGGGAAGGAAAAATAAAAAATATAGGATTTTCATTCCATGACGACCCAGAAGCATTAACAGAAGCAATGGAAGCATTTCCTGACTGTGACTTTGTACAATTACAGATAAACTACCTTGACTGGAACAATACTGCAGTAGCCTCAAAGAAATGTTATGACATAGTAACAAAATATGAAAAACCAATCATAGTAATGGAACCTGTAAAAGGAGGGTCCCTTGCAAACCTACCAGAAACAGCAGAAAAAATATTCAAGGAATATGATGAAGAAGCCGAAAATGTATCATATGCTCTAAGATTCTGTAATGAACTAGACAATGTATTCATGATACTTAATGGAGTAAGCAGCCTTGAACAGATGAAAAGCAGTATAAACATATTCAGGGACATAAAACCATTAACTACTAAGGAACATGAACTAATTGATCAGGTAACTGAAATAGTGAATGATTTAACACCAATAAAATGTACAGAATGTAATTATTGTATCGAGCATTGTCCTGTAAGCATACCAATATCAAAGTATTTCTCAGCATATAATCAGCATCATATAAATCAGATTCAGAAGGGTGATTTATTAGGTCCTGCAGTATACTATCTTGTATTAGCCCAGAGTGAGGAGAATGGTGCAGCTAGTGACTGTGTAGAGTGTGGTCAATGTGTCAAGTATTGTCCGCAACATCTTGAAATACCAGAACTTCTTAAAGATGTTGATAAAGAATTAAACAATCCTATGATGAAAGAGTTCTTATCAACTTAAAATAAGTCTAAATAATATGCATTGATAAAGTAATGTTAAATAAAAATAGTTAGGAAGTGTTTTATGGGTGGTTATTGTTAATTGTTGCTCATAATCCTTTCAACTTCTTCTTTTGGAAATTCCTTGTAGAGCATGTTATAGAAGTCTTCGTCATGTTCAAATGTACCATAGTGTTTTAGTGTGTATAAGTGGCATAGTTCATGGTATATTGTTAGTTCTATTATTTCTTCTTCCAAATATTTCATATAATGATTTAACTCTATTTCATTATCATTATATGCCCATGCTAAGCTTTTTAAGCTGGATGGATATATGTATAATTTCTTTGCTTCTAGGCCTAATATTTTCTCGTATTTATCAAAGTATTTAAACACCAGTTCTTCAAATTCTTCGTCACTTCTTTGAACAACCTGTTTATTTGTACCGTTGTATGCACTGATGATAAGATCGCTCTTTTTTTCCAGTACTCTTTCTAGTGTGATGTCTTGATGTGTTGAGAGTTCTATGCATACTAAGCCTAGTGTTGAATATAGGCAACCGTATTCATCTTCTGTTGTTACATCTACTATTGGTATTTCGTTTCCTTTTATATTATATATTTTGAACATATTCTTATTCCTCCAATTATTGTACCTTGTATACCTGGTACCTGTATGTGTTTTCTTTTTTGTAATCTGTTTTGTTTCTTCCAAATTTGCTTGTTATTACATATATTTCATCTCCACTTTGTAGGGTAATTCTTTGTTTTCCTACTTTTTTATGTATTAGGCGTGCTATCCTCCATGAGCCTATATTACTTATTGTTTCTTTTGTGTTTCTCAGTAGTATGCTTTTCTTAATTTTCTTTGATATTATTTTATATTTTTTCTTTTCAAACATTCTCATTGAAAAGTTGTCTGATACGTATATCATATTTTATTTCCTCCTATTTTATTATGCATATTTTACGGTAATCGTAGTGTTGTGTGTTGTCTTCGTCATGGCATATTTGAACAAAGTATAGTATGTCGTCTACTTCTAGTTGTATGTTAATCCTGTTTTTTTCTATTCCCAGGTGTTCTGCTATGCTTTCATGTCCTATTGAACTTATTAGTTCTTCTTTTTGTTCCTGTATTTCATCCAGGCTTGAGTCTTCTATTGTGAATGTTAATTCCATGTTTGGGTTTAACATTTTTGGACTAAATCCATTTGATACGTATTTCATATTATCTTTTCCTCCTCTTTTATTGTGGGGTGGTTAAAAAAAATTATTATTAGTATAACATATTTTTTTTCTTATTTTCTTTCCTTCTGTTTTCCCCTATGAAGGTGATAAATAGGGTTGTGAACAGAAGTACTCCTATAAGTACATGTTATACTATCCTTTTTCGTACAAATCAATGTACAACCATAACTAAGAATTTTTCTAGTTCTAGGAAGTGAATAAAAAAATGGATATGAATTTTTATGTTTTTACTTCATTTTTCCTATTCCTCCTTTGTATTTGTGGTGCTCCTACTTTTTTGTTAAAGAAAAAAAAATATAAAAATATCATATGCCTTCATTTGAAATGTAGAAGCTAGGGTATTTCATCAGGCATTATGATCCCGGTTAAACTAAGAATTATAAGTTCATAAGTACAAAAAAATGTTTAAAGGTGTGAAAAAAACTTTGAATTAGCTATTGGTCAGATGTTAACACCCCCTGAAGTAATGTGTACTCGTTTTATAATTGTTGTCATCGTTTTTTTCCTGGTTATCAGTGTTATGCTGTGTTTTTGGGATTTATATCTTTTTTCTATTTTCAGATTTTCATAAACTTCGATGTATGTATTTTTCATCATATCACCTCAACAATTGTGTGTAACTATTACCTACACAATCACTGCGTAATATACACTTTGACCGAAGTAGTATATAAAGGTTTCTGTATGTAACAATTATTTACAAAATAATTTGATTATAATTAATCCCATATAATAAAATCAAAAAAAATTCTAATTAGCTATAATATACCGAAATAACCGGTTAAAATCAAATATTATAATTCAAAAAATAACAAGTAATTATTTGTTAACCCCATATATATTATAGAAAGTAATCAAAAACTAAAACAAACATTTATATACTAACAACATAATAATTATATGCATGTAACATAAACTTATACAGGAGGGAAAATAAGTATATGCAAACACAAAAATACCAACTAAAAGAAATAGCAACAATCATAACAGGACTACCCATACAAAGATACATAGACAAACCAGAATCAATACCACAACAAATCATCAGCAACATGTCAAAACACGAAATAGACGAAGAATTCACAACAGAAGAAGTCTACATAGCAGATGACATAAAAAAACAGTTCTTATCAAAAGAACATGACATACTATACAAAGTACAGCAACAAAGCTTCGCAAAAGAAATCACAACAGAAACAGGAATAATCATACCAAACACATACCTAATAATACGAGTAGACCCAACCAAAGTAAACCCAACCTACCTAGCAAACTATCTCAACAACCCACAAATAGAATACGAAATAACACGACAAATAGAATCCACAAGAATACTAAAAGTAAACACAGGAATACTCAAAGAACTAACAATAATACTACCAGACAAAAAAACACAAGACAAAATAGCAACATTATCAATAAAAATAAACCAAAGAATACAACTCAAAAAACAATCAATGGAAGCAGATGAACAACTAATTAATTCATTATATGATAATGTAATAGGTGATAACTATGGATGAATTTGAAAGAAGAATGAGACGAATCGTTATTCCAGGAAGAAACATAAACCCAGAACATATGCCTTTTATTACAATGAAATACTTATCAGATAAACAAGAAGAAACAATAGACAAAAACGAATTCCTAAAAAAATATGGTTTTCTCTTCAGAGACTATGAACTATTATCAAACATAATAAAAAAACAGGAAGAAAAAGATGAATCCTACATATCAGACATAAAAAGTTCAATAATAGCACTAAAAAATAGTCAAAACAAATATATCAAAGAAGTATACTCTAAAATAAACGAAGATAACCTAAAAAAAGAATTCCTAGATGACGTACTAAGCATTTTAAACACAGATTTAAATCTATTTAACATAGCAATAAGAAACAAATACCGTAAAGGAATAACACAATCTCCACTAAAGTTATACAAATTAATGGCAGATATTGCAACATCAAATCATAAAGTGTCAAAAGTGTACGATCCAACATGTCATGAAGGACTAAGCATCACTTCATTAAAAGAATTTGACAAGGCAACATTATACGAACAAGACGAAGAAAAATACACACAAGCAATACAAAACTTCATAGTAAACGACATACCATTAGAAAAAATCAGCATAACCAATAAAGAAGTATTAATAGATGAAGATGAAACAAAATATGATACAATAGTATCATTACCATTTTTAAATACTCAGAGAAAAATAACAGAATTTACACAAGACAAATACTCTAAATACAAATCAAGAAATCCTCTTTCAATTTATCTACTAAACTTAATAGAACACCTAGATGAAACGGGCTTATTAATCACCACAATCACTCAAGATATCCTAGTAAGAAAAGACGCACAAAACTTAAGAAAATGCCTAATAGAAAATAACCTACTGGATGCAGTATTCGAGTTTGAAGGCATAAGAGGATTTAATGAATTAGTAATCATAATCAATAAAAACAAAAATACAGAAGATATTCTGTTCATAAAAACATCCGACCGCAATATGATTAGTTTAATTCGCCAAGGAAGAATAGTCAAATGTTTTATGGATAGAAGTATAATAAAACGTTTCAGCAATGTAGTGTCCAAAGAAGAAATAATCAAAAATGAATACAAGTTATTACCAAAACGATATGTGTACTCATTAAAATACGAAACATGTAGCATAGAAGATGTAAAAACACAACAAGAGAAATACACAGAAGAAATACGTAAACTTGATGAAGAAATAAGTAAATTACTGGAAGAGTTAAAGGAATAGTTGAAAATATATTAGAATTTAATGATACTATGCAAGAAGAAGTAATTATTAATAAAATAGATAAAAATATGGTAAAATTAGGAAATATAGAGGAAAAACAGGAATTAATGGCAGATAGCTTACAAAACAAATACAACCAGCTATCAAAAACTGTGGGAAAAATACATCAAAACGTAAAAAGCCAAAACAACAGATACTCACAAATAATGGAAAACCTAAAAGAAATAAAAAACAATATAAGCAAAGAAAGCACTGGAAACATAGAAGACAAGCTTGAATTAATAATACAACAACTAGAAAAACAAGAAACACAACCTCAATATAATCAAGTGGAAAAAACAAGCAGTACTGTAATGCTTAATTACAAGGAGTATATGTACAAATGGTTTAATAAAAACCTGAAAATAACAAAAAACCCTCATAACGTAATAGACATGGAAGAACTAAAAACTAAGATAGACAAACACTTCGAAACAGAAGAAGAACATATAATAGACCTCACAAAAATATATAATCGACTGGAAAGCTACCTAAAATACTGGTATAACCAACATAATAACAATATAAGCTTTGAAGACATAATCAACACAAGCCTAAACAACAATAAATTATACTCCTATATAAAATTCATAGACATAAAAGAAGAACGAGAAAACAGGATCAAAAACACAATAATAGCCTGGCTAAAAGAATACACCTGTGAAGTAGAAGGAACAAGAACATACACAGAAGACATACTAAGAAATATTCAGCCATTATTCGAAGAAAACGGTTGGATAATTACCACTCCAGAAGAATACTCCCAACTACAGGAAGCAGGATTTACAAAAGTATGTGTAAAAAGAACATTCAGCCAAATAATAGGGAAGGCAGTACAGGATTACTACAGCCACATAACCAAGGACACAACACAAAGAGACACACCAGGAAACGGACATGTAACATGGTATCCAAACATAGAAATAATAGACAAAAAAGCATCAGACACCCTACAAATAAAAATCAAAGATGAACTGACAAATGACATCTTCGACTCAGATAACAAAATATGCAAATGGCTTAACAAAAACCTAAAATACACGGGAAATAATGATGATAAAATAAAAAGGGAAACCCTCCAGATACAGTTACGTCAATACCTAAAAGAAGAAAATTCAATGATTTCAGAAGACACACTGCAAAGATTGTTAAATATTATGCTGGAAAAACTTGGAGAAAAATATAATACAAAATATGAAGCAAGTACTGGAATATTAAGCAGTTTTACCATTATACATGAAGAAAATATGAAGGGAATCATAACAAAATGGGTGGAGTGTCATCTTGAATATACTGGAAACCCTGAAGACACAGTATCAGTTGAAGAGTTGAACGAAAAGTTACTGACAACATTATACAAGAAAAACATCACAATAATAAAAGATGACCTATATCAACAAATACCAGAACAACTAAAAAACAACTTCACAAAAGAATATGAATATAATGAAACAGTAAACAAGATACTTCAACAAGAAGTACAAAAATATGATAAGGAAAACGAAAATATAATAGGTGCTAGGTTAATACAGTACAAAAACCTCAAACAAGAAGACATAACAAAATGGGTAAACAAGAACATAGAACAACTACTAGAAAACAACATATCCAACAAAAAAACAATACTAAACAACTTCAACAAATACCTGACACAAAACAACACAAGAAACAACACAAACCAAACACTAGAACAACTACTGGACGAAGAAATACAAAAACACTACACAAAACAAAACATCACACTCAAACTACTAAAAGACAACCAAGACACATACTACGCACTAATCAACTAAAACAAACAGTAATATAAACTCATCACCTTACCCTAACCCCCCATTTAAGTAAATAATTATTTTTATACTAACTAACATTTTTAATCATTTTTTTTTCTTTCTATTTCTTTGAACGATTATGAAATATTTTATTATAATAATCTTTCATTTAGTAATCCTGTTTTATGTAATTCTTTTTATTGTATGTGGAACATATAACATATTATATATATTTAGTCAATTTTGATTAAATGATATTGTAATGGTCTTATAATGAAGACTTTAATGGTGTGGGATAATGAAAACTATAAGTAAGTTCTTAATATTTACATTAGTTTTACTATTAGCTTGTCTGGGAGTAGTATCAGCAACAGGTAATGTTACAGATACAGCAGATTCTCAGGACAGCACACATAATAGTGACATTCAAACCTACAGCGTATTGGATGATAATAATATTCAAACTAATAGTAAAGTATTAGAGAAAAAATATGAAAAAAATAAAACACTTAAACAGGCAGGACGTACAATAACAGTTACTAACAAAACCTTTGACACCTACTTTAAACAGTCCAGTGAAGATGAATTTCCAAGCAGTACCAGTCTTATACAGGATGGTGACACAGTAAACCTTAAAGGTTCATTCAAAAACTGTAATTTTGCAGTGGATAAGCATATAACATTCACTAGTCTTAATAAGGATGCCAAACTATATGATAGTACAGTATTTGTATTAGGAGATAAGGCATCAGGGTCAAAGATAACTAACCTGAACATATTCAATAATGGTACTTTAATCAGGGGTATTCAGGTAAAAAATGCATCAAACCTTGTTGTGGAAAATAACACTATAAAAACGTTAGGCTTAAGATCCTATGGCTTTGTAGCAGATAACATGAACCATAGCAGTATACGTTTTAACAGTTTTGAACGAGAAGGTGATGATTGGAGATATATCACATTCCTAATCGGTAAATGTTACTATAATAACATTGCAAACAATACTATCCGATGTGGAGGAGCAAATGGTATATACCTGAGTATTTATGGAAGTATAGATGCTAAATTCGAAGCAGGACCTAGTGACTATAACAACATAACAGGTAACAATGTAACAGCTCGTGGAGACATCACATCATGGTGTTATACAATACAGGTAATGGGCGGAAATAACAGAATATCCTATAACACAGTAAATGGTGGATTCAGGGGAATTTCAACCCAGGACTATGAAAACAATATAATCACATATAATGATGTGCATGCAATCAATGAAGGAATATATGCCTGTGAAGGAGCAGTAGTATCAAACAATAATGTTCATGTAACAGATACTTCATATGGTATAACAATCGGCAGTGACAATGTACGAGTAAAAGACAATACAATCAAGTCAGTAAATGGTGCAGGTATTGAAATAAGGGGAAGCAATGCACAGATAACAGGTAACACTATCATATCAGAAAACAGTACTGGTATACATTCCAAGGGAACCTATACTAACATAATCATTGACAACAATAAAATAAACAGTAAAGAAGAAGGAATACTCTTCAAACAGCAATCTAATACAAAGAAGATTAATCACATAATGGTTACACGTAACACCATCACAACAGATGCAGAGTACGCAGTAAACCTTGAAGAAACAGGATCACAATATGATGCAGACGTAAATGTAACAGTGACAACATCCAACGTATTAACCGCAAATAAGCTATCAGGAATGGAATCATATAAAAAGCCAGTTAATGCTAATAGTAATACTGACCAGGACACGAATCAGGTAATAACAGTAACAGATAATAACTATAACACATGGTTTACTGATGGAATACAGAAAAGCAGCATAAAACAGAATGCAACCGTAAACCTTGAAGGAACATTCAAGGACAAATCATTCACATTCAACAAGAAAGTACACATTACTGGTAAAAACTGTGTAATACTTGACGGAACAATTACACTCACAGGTGATGCACACGCTTCAACAATAAACAGTATAACAATAAGAAATAAGGCACATAATACAACAGTACATGGTATAGAATTAATAGAAGTGAACAATTGTCGAATAACAAACACAAAAATAGACAATTATGCAGAATATGAAAGCCTGGGAATATTCCTATACGGATCAAACGGTAACATAATACAATCTAACACATTAACAACAAGTGGAGACTATGTTAACAATGGAATACTCACATACTCCTCAGATTCTAACAAGATAGAAGACAACAAGATAAACATTAACCAATCAGGAAAACCAGTAGCATATGCTGATTCAATAATGTTCAATGAAAGAATAGGAACAATACAGGAAGTACTGCATAACCATGGAATAATATTATTATACTCCTCTGGCAACAACATTAATAAAAACACTGTGACCGGAACCTCAGAATTCAAGAAGTATACATTCCCAACTAATGATTGCAGAAACAGTATAGTGGGAATTGACTTATACTTTAACTGTAATGACAACCGCATAACAGAAAATAATATAAACATTAATGGTTACGGACCATACAATTATGGTATGGGTGTACTCGGAGGACAATGGGGAACATCAATATACTCAGTAAACGCATCCAACAACCAGTACATAAGCAACAATGTTACATTAACTGGAGGATACTTTGCAACAGGATTCATAGCAGGAAGAAACAGTGCACAGACCATAATAAAAACCAATAACATACGAGTAGACGTTTACAAGCAAGGAACAAACAGGGGAGTCTATGCACATGGAATCACACTAGAAAACAGTACAACATCAACAATCACAGGA
>JAFRKG010000125.1 GCA_017431845.1 Methanosphaera sp.
ATGCCTTTACGTCTTGGATAAACGTTTGCTCGAGCTGTATGTTTGGAAACGGACACGTACAGTTCCAAGGAGAGTGCGGAGGAGCAATCCTCCAATCTTATCCGACAAGAGAGAGCAATCTCTCCGACTTATCCGACCGAACAACAAAAATAAAAAAAGTTATTAAAAATTTAGATTATTTAAAAAAAGAAATTGAGTAAAATAAATATTTACTCACCTATTTCACACTAAAACTAGACTTAACACTAGTCTTTTTATAATTAGTACTGCCTGCAAAAGTTACTGTGACAGTGTTGGTGCCTTTGGTTGTTTTGTAGTTGTATGTGTATACTCCCTGTTTATTGGTTTTTACACTCACTGTTTTCTTGTTGATCTTGATTTTTACCAGGCTGTTCATGACTGGTGATTTGAGGTTGTCTGTTAGTTTACCTGTTATTTTTATTGTTTTGCCCTTGTTTGTAGTTGAGATTTTATTGACTGTTAGTTTGGTTGCACGTGTTACTGTTTTAAATGTGGTCTTCTTTGTCCCTGTTTTGTAGTACTTGTTTCCTGCATAGGTTACTGTTACGTTATTGGTTCCTACCTTATTGGCTGTAACCTTGAGGCTGTATATTCCTTTGCTGTTAGTTTTTACGGTGTATGTTTTCGTGTTTACTTTAACTTTTACATTACTATTTTTAATTATTGTACCTGTACTATCTGTTAGTTTACCGGTTATTGTCATGTTTTGTTTATAGGTTTTCTGTGCTATCTTGGTTATTGTGGCTTTTGTTGTTCGTTTGGTGACTGTGAATGTTGTTTTTGCAGTGCTTGTATTATATTGTTTGTTGCCTGCAAAGGTAACTGTTATGTTATTTTTTCCCAGTGTATTTGCTGTTAAACTAACTGTGTAAATACCATTGGCATTTGTCTTATTAGAGTATTTTTTTCCGTTGATTATGATTGTTATTTTAGAGTTTATTATTTTATTTCCATCAATGTCAGTTAAATTTCCTTTTATTGTTATTTTATCTTTATATTCCTTGTTTTTTGGAGCATTAATGTTTATTTTTGTGTATGTTATTCCGTCATCAAATATATTATTTGTTATTGTAGCTGTTTCTGAACTTGTGTGTATGGTTGAACTATAACTTGAATATTCCATATTTTTATTATTTTTTATTATTGTTTCTGTATCATTTATTATTGATTTTCCTGTTGTTTTTGCTTTGTTTTGTTTGAACGTGTTGTTTTGTATTTTCATGGTTTTGGCTTGATTATATATGGCTGATCCATTAATGGCTGTATTGTTTGTGAATATGTTTTTATTGATGTTTAAGTTATTTGATCCACAATATTTCCAATAGTCTCCGGGCCATGTTATATGTTCATATCCTCCTTCGTTGAATATTGCTCCACCATTTTCATTTGCATTGTTATTTTGGAATGTATTTTGAATTACGTTGTTGCTGCTTCCATAATTATAGATAGCTCCTCCTTCATATCCAGTATTTTTATTAAAAGTACAGTTTTTAATGGTGATGGAAGAACCATAAGCAGAAATTGCCCCACCACTCGACTTTACATTATTATTGGTAAAAATGGTGTTTTTTATCGTGGCTTTATCACCACTAAATCCATAATATATTGATCCACCATCAAATTCAGCATAATTGTTATTAAAATATGAGTTAGTAATGCTTAGATTTCCTTTGTCGAAATATATTGCCCCACCACTGCTTGCAGTGTTGTTTTCGAATCTACAGTTATCAATAATTATGGTTGCTCCATATTCATTAAATATTACTCCACCGGAACTGCCACATTTGTTATCTGTGAATACACAATTTTTAATATTTATATTACTATTTTCAGTAGCAGATATCACTTTGTCATTATTATTGGTAAATGATGAATTTATCAGAGTTAATTTTCCATCATAAACATTAATGACTCCTTTGTAACTTGAACATTCAGTAACCTTAATGTCACGTAATGTTACAGTTTTTGTATAAAAATCGAGGAACATATACTTATTATCACCATCAATGGTCTTTCCATTACCATTTATAACAACATTTTTCATATTTATAGGATATTCTCATGTCATTTTCTAATTTAATGTTTGACTTTAGATTAATTGTTAAATCTTTATAGTCTGTTTCATCATCTGATAAAGCTGAATATAATTCTTTAAAGTTGTTTGCATCCACACTATTTGCTTGTTTATTATTTTTCTCTTGTTGAGTTATCTTCATTATTTCTTTATTATGATTGGCTTCTTCTTTTATTACACTTTGTTCTACTCTTTGTGTGCTTGTTTGTACTGTTGTTGGTGTATCCTTATTACTTGTTGTAGTGTTGCTTGTTTCTGCTGCGTAGGATACACTTAACAGTAGTAGAATTAGTGTAATCAGTAGGATGATTTTATTTTTCTTCATTTCTGGTCACTTTTTCTCCTATTCCTTTTTTTTTGATAGTTTATATTGGGGAGGGGGAATTATTTATATTAGTTAATGTTTTTGCTTTCATTGAAGCTTTTATAGAAATAGAATTAAAAATAGGAGAGAATGGGGGTGAAGTAAATTATTTCATATTTTTTTTACGTGTTTATTGTTTCTAGTATCATTTGTGTGTTTGTCTTTGTTATTGTTGGTTCTTTGTTTAGCATTTTTAGGAAGTTGTTTAGTTATTCTGGTGTTTTGAATTTTGCCTTTATTATTGTGTTGTGTTTATTTTTTTTGGGGGGTGGTTCATGGGGTGTGTCATCGTTTGACACCCCTAATCAAACAGGCATTAAATTATATAAAATAGAACCCGGTTGTCATTTTTTCTTTATATACAAAGTTATATTCAATTAATAATTTCATATCTCTTCTAGCTGTTGATTTTGAAATTTTAAATAAATTCATATATTCTTTATAAGTAATTTGGTTGATTTTTTTCATGTTTTTCTAAAAATTCCTTTTGTCTATTGTTTAAATGATTATAATTATTATTGGTTCTTTTTTTGTTTGTTAGTAGTGTTTGGTGTAATTAATCTATTGTTTGGACCATATAATACAACTTTATAGAAATTATTTTCATCACTAAATTCGGGTTCTGGCAAACCGTGTTCTTTCATAGTTTTTCTCATCATGCTTATTCCAGTTCCAACATGCTCCATATATTTAGTCTTACTTGGTATATCAGTAATTCTTGGATTTCTGTGAATAGGGTTTTTTGTCTTACCTAACTGATCTATTGTTAAAGGATATGGTAATCGTCCCGGACTAATTATTTCAATTCTATCAGTATAAATGTAAAATGTTATGAAACTATTATCAAAATCATAGTCTCTATGTGCTATGGCATTAACAATTGCTTCTCTTATGACTTCATATGGATATTCAGGAACTTCAATACTTTAAAACCATTAATAACTAAACCGTGTTTTGTATTTTCATTAATAAAAAAATAATTTAATTTTAGAATTGATGAAGATGTTAAGCAATTACTAAAAATTAAAAGTGCTTAATTGGGCGTTAAACAACAAGAATTATTAAATCGTTATGTTATTGAAGGCATTAAAAGAGATTTAACTCCTAATAAAACGTTTAAAACTTTAGATGAAGTTGAAAAAATATTAAAACATGATAACCCAAAAGGAAATAATTTAAGAAAATTTTCAGGTATTGTACCTGATGGAGAAATGATAGATTCTGTTGAAAAAAAAGAAAATAACACACTTTCCATATAAAACATGAAAAAATATTTTATTAAAGAATATCAACTCTTTAAACTTCATTCCAATTAATTTTATTTTAAGTTTGTGAAATTTATGTTGTTCCTATTTTTCTTGATGTAGAACTCTTTAATATAGCTAATAAATAGGTTTTAAGTGCTTCTATAGGCGATATGTGATGTAATTTTATGTATTTTCAGATTTGCACGTTTAGGTCCCTTTATGTTCTCTGTTTCGAGATGAATGGTGAATTTGTTTAATGTTGATTTATATGTCTTCCAGTATTAAGCTTAATTATTACATCCCCTGGCATTGATTTCTATATTTTGCTTCATTTTTAGTGAGTGGAAAAAAAAATTCTTTGTGAAAAAATAAGTACTTCATGAATAACATGAAAATAGTTTGTTAAATAACATGAAAATAGTTTGTTAAATAACATGAAAATAGTTTGAAAAAAAATATAAATATGGTTGGTTAAAAAACATTATAATAGTTGGTTAAAAATGATGAGAAATATCCATTATATATTTTATAAATATTAAAACATGATTAGCAATCAAAAAAAGGAGATTAATTAAAATGGGGAATTTTACTTTTCGGTCTCTTTTTTATTTTTAGAATGTTGTTTAATTATATGTTAAAATACGTGTTTTCCGTGTTTTAAAAATAGTTCTTTTTTTATTTTGTTACATTTTAAATATACTTTTCGTATTTTGTAAAATAAGAGTATTTAAGTATTAATATTATAAAAAGGAATAGATATTATTATGAACACTGAAATATCTGATTCCTTATGTAATAATTTGGAATCCATACAACTTAAACTTACTGATTTTGGTTTTAGAGAATCTAAAACAAAAGTAATTAATCG
>JAFRKG010000126.1 GCA_017431845.1 Methanosphaera sp.
TCATGCAACCTCCTAACCAATCACTCAGTTATGAGTTTCCGATAATGAAATCCCAATACGACTGGGATTAAAACAAGAAAATATCCTTGTTTCACTGACAAATATGGGAATTGGAGACCCTATCTTGTCGCACTCTCTCCTCAGATCTGTACGTGTCCGTTTCCGAACATACGGCTCAAGCTATTAGTTATCTAAAGAAACTAATCATTAATACTTTTTATTTTATATTCCATATAAGCATTGGTAATTATTTTTAAATTTAAATCTTTCAAAGTATTCATTGAATTCCTTTTTATATGGTGTTGCTTTGTATTTAATACACCATGGATATTTAATAGGAACCCAAGTCATACGTTTAATTTGACTACCCGTTTCTGGATTAGTTAACAAATAATTATCTTTTATCCGTTTATCTCTGCAGGGTTTAAAGTGTTTTCCTTTAATCCACTTATGAGACTTACAAGGATATAATCTCTTCAAAAAGAGATTAATATGATGTATAATAAACCAATCCATCTTGCTAAATGTTTTCTTAGCCGTAGTCATTCTCCAATAATAGGCAGTTCCTATTACCAGGTTATTTAAGGAGTTAATCAAAGTTTCTATGTCTCCTCCTCTCGTAATCGGAAAATATGCCTTACTTTATCTTTAAATGACTTTATACTATTCTTTGATGGCTTAGTAAGAACTATCTTTCTAATTTTACCATATGATCGGACATTGATTCCTAGAAAATCAAATCCTTTGGAAATATGAGTAATACTAGTTTTATCTTCTGCCAAAGTTAAACCTCTATCATCAAGATAATTTCCCAGTATTTCTGGTATTGCTTCTGCATCTTCTTTTGTTTTACATAATATCACAAAATCATCCGCATAACGCACCATAACATACTTTGACTGATTAGTATAAGTATATGAACCATCTTTACGTCGAATAGGTTTATATTTGATGTTTAAGGCTTCTTCCATTCCATGTAACGCAATGTTGGCCAGTAATGGTGATATAATACCTTCTTGTGGAGTACCACTGCTTGTTTCATGGAAAACACCTTTATCAAGATAACCAGCCTCCAGCCACCGTTCAATTGTTTTGTAGGCTGGAAAATACTTTATTTTATCTAGAATAAAATCATGGTTTAGGATATCAAAACAAGACTTAAAATCACCTTCAAATATCCAAGGACGATTTAATCCACGTACATGACTATGAATCTTGGCAATTGCATCACCAGCACCACGATAAGGCCTAAAACCATAACTATTAGCTTCAAATATTGCCTCCACAAGGGTTCCAATGCCAGTTTACAAATCATCTGAAACACACGATCACGTATCGTTGGAATACCCAAAGGTCTGAGTTTACCACTCTTTTTAGGAATATAAGTTCTCTTCACAGGTTTAGGCCTATGTAGATTAATCTTATAATCACGGAGTTTATAAAATAATTGCATACGCTCTGTATTCGTTAGGACAACTTCAAAGTCCACCCCTGCAGTACGTTTACCAGTATTAATTTGTGTAACTACTTTAATAGAATATAATAGCGTCCTATCATCGTTTAAAAGCAGTCTAGATAGACTTCGAACATGCCGAAAGTCACTAGTTTCTTCAGCATGAATTATCTTAAAGATGATTTCTCGTCGCACAAAAGAAAAAAATAGAAAAAAAATAACTCAAAAACTATTCAATAAACTTCTGAGCATAACTTATAACATTATCAACAAACTTATTGCTACTACCAAGATAAGTATGAGGATCTAAAATTTCATCAATCTCATCCTGACTCATATACTTAGTAATTTCCTCCTGTTTGGAAACCATTTCCCTAAGACCAGTATTCTCTGCATAAGCATCCATAGCACATCTTCTAACAATACTATAAGCACTCTGCCTACCCATACCCTTCTGTGTAAGTTTGGACATGAATCTTTCAGCCATAACAAGACCATTACTAGCATTAAGATTTCTTTCAATATTCTCATCATAGAAATCTAATTTAGTGAATAACTTAATTGACAAGTTTAATATATAATCAGTTAATATAGCAGATTCAGGTAAGATAATTCTTTCACATGAAGAATTGGTAAGGTCACGTTCATGCCATAATGGATTGTCCTGAAGTGCCGCATTCACATATGATCTGACAACACGGGATACTCCACATATTCTTTCACCAGTAATAGGATTTCTTTTATGAGGCATTGTACTACTTCCCATCTGTTTTTCAGGATCAAATTTTTCTCCAACTTCCATAATCTCAGTTCTTTGAAGATTACGTACTTCTAATGCCATCTTTTCTAATGTACTGCAAAGATTTGCAAGGGTCATAACATATTCAGCATGATTATCTCTTTGAACAACCTGGTTAGATATGTGCACAGGATTAAGTCCTAAAATCTCGGATACTCTTACATGTATATCATATCCAGTTTCTCCAAGAGCTGCTGTTGTACCAACTGCTCCAGTCATCATTCCTACACATACATGTTCCTTGGTAAGATCTAATCTTTCAATCTGACGTGTTAATTCATCAATGTATATTGCAAATTTCATTGCATATGTTGTAGGTAAAGCGTGTTGTCCATGGGTACGTCCTATGGTTACTGTATCCTTATGTTCTTCTGCTAAGTCGATGAGTATTTTGATGAGTTTAATTATTTTTTCTCTTATGATTTCTATTGATTCTTTTAACTGTAATGATTGTGATGAGTCTATGATATCATTACTTGTAGAACCGTAATGCACGTATTCTCCTGCACCATTGTCACATACTTCTTCAAGTGCTTTCATTAGTGCACCAATATCATGGTTTGTTGCTTTTTCTATTTCATCTACTCTTTCTTGTTTAACGTATTCTGTTGTTGCTTTCCTGTTTATTTCATCAGCTGCTTCCTTAGGTATTAATCCTATTTCTCCTTCTGCTTTTGCTAGTGCAGCTTCTACTTTTAACATGTTTTGTAATTTTGATTCCTGTTCCCATACAGCCTTCATTTCTGGAGTACCATATCTGAATTCTATTGGATGTATTGCCATAATAATCAGTTAAATAATTTTTTTAATTAATAATTCTTTAAAAGAAAGTTTTGTTATTTATAGGTTTATTTTTCAAAATACATATTTTTTCTGAAATAATTTCTTGGGATAAAAATAGTTGATTTGTTAGGGGAGGTTATATTTTTGTTTCAGGGATTTTATTGTTCCTGATGTTCCTATTGTATGTACTGTTATTCTGGTTTCTCTTTGTCTGAAGATAGTGTTGAATGCGGTTATTGCTTCTTCTTCGTATCCTCTTTGACATTTGACTATGATATTTTGTTGGAATCTTTTGCTGTTTTTTATTTCATTTGTTTCTATTATCCATAGGTTTATTTTGCTTGATTCTATTTCGCCATATAGGTTTATTATACTGTTCCATAGGATGTTTGTAATGTCTTCTTTTTTTATTCTGTTTTGGCTGTATATTTTTAGTGCTATGTATCTTTTTTTCTCTCTTAGTGTTGGGGGCAATATTTTTAATTTCATATTATCATCAGCATGTAATAAATATAGGTTTAGTCCTTGATTATTCTTACACCTTGAACAATACTTTCCTTATGTATTGTTATGTTTTCAATTATTTCTTCAGGGTATGTTGTCATGCATTTTTTTGCATAGTTTATATCCATGTCTAACAGTTGACTTAGCAATAGCATACTTCTAGGAGATTTCACATCATAAAAAGATTCACTACCACTACTAAGAACACACCTAAAATCATACTTTCTCTGCAACATAAGCAACTGATTAATCTGATTAATAATTCTAGCCCTAAAATAACCTCTATGTTCCAGAACATCTCTAAAATTAATATTAACACTAATATTATTCTCAACAAGAAGCTTGGCAAGCACTTGATTAAGACCACTGTTACGCTTATTACGATAAGGATGGTTAATAATATCAATTTGAGGAGTTTCACAAATAATCCTGTTTAAACTTTCATCCCCACCATTAGCCATTATCAAATCAACCTTTCTATAATAACGCTGAACCTCTTTTCTTAACAATTGGGGATTAGCCTCATCAATAACAATACCATGATATAAATCAAGAGTCGTGGATTCATTCAATTCTTCAAAAACTTCCCCTAAATTATTATCAAAATACTTCTTCGAATCATAAAAGATGCATGCACCTTTAAATCCAAATGTTTCTAAAGTTTCAACAACATCTTCTCTTGGAATTATATTAAAGTCATAAAAAATAGTCATAAGATTAAATCCTAGGAAATTAGTATTATAAAAAAAAATTTTTTAGTTATAAGAAGTTAAAGATTTTATGAGCAACCTTAATTGCATTTTCTTTACTTACCGGATAACTAGCAATTTTTATTCTGACATGTATTGCATCACCAGAATAAGTTAATCTGATTTTTTCATCATAAGCTGATTGCTTATCAAAGCGCAGAAACAAGTTTCCTTTCTCATCAATTCTACGATTTAATTCTTCCTTAATAATCTTCTTATCTTCACTGGATAAGTTATTATTTAGGAATGCAATAATGTCTTTGTTAGTTCGTTTTTTGGTAATTTTTTCTGTTAAAATAGTTATCTTATTACCAAAATAATCTTCATTTATGGTTTTTTCTGGTAAAATAGAAGGAAAAAGATGACCTATTGCGGTCATTACTTTTTCTTCATCTTCGGTACCATAAACAAAAGTTCGATAGGAAATGTTATGAATCATCTATCTAACCTTTTCAGCACCTTTACCTTTGTGACGTAATCCTCTACCTTTTTTACCAGCACTGGTTAAACCACGGAATGCACGTCTTGTATGTTTTTTACTGCATATCCAATTGATTTTGTTGTCGTGTTGGATTTCTGGGCGTTGTGGATCAACTAGGATTACTTCGTAGTATTTTGCTTTACCATCTTCCCATACCCAGTAGGAATTTAGAACTTCTAAGTTAGGATATTTACGTGCAACACGTTCTTCTGCCATTCTTTGAATGGATTTTGCACCAGAGATTTTGTTAACACCCATTCTTTTTGGATCTCTACCGTTTTTGAATCTGGATTTTCTTCTTGATCCTCTTCTTACTCTGATTCTTGCTACAACATATCCTGTTTTTGCTTTGTAACCTAATTTTCGAGCTTTGTCAATTCTTGTAGGTTTATCAATTCTGATAATTACAGGTTGTCTTCTCCATTTAGGTAATCTTTCTCTCATTAGTTCTTTTACGTATGATTCGCTTGGGTTTTTCCATGCATCTTGCATATGTTTATACATTAATATACACCTCATTGTTCAGCCGTTTGGCCACATCCAATTTATTTTATTGTGTATTTAAGGGATTATTTTTTCTCCCTCAAACTTAAACTAATCCTATTTTTCTGATTAGTTTCTTTATTATATTCATTTTCTGGGAAGATGATTCCCATATTGTTTTATATAATAGTTTAGAATATATTATTGATATAACATCATATATTCTATATACTATACAATATATGTTTAATGTAGTATATTAATTGTTGGTTTTATTAGTGTTGAAAAACAGATTATGATTATATAATGAGGTATTATTTATGGAGTTTTGTCCTGAGTGTGGAAAGGTTTTACTGCCTAAACATAACATTTTGCACTGTTATGGTTGTGGGTATGAGAAAGTTATTAGTGATGATAAAAAGAAGGATTATCTTATAGAACAGGATGTTTCTGATAAGCAGAACATTATCGTTACTGGTGATAAGGTAAATACTATGCCTACAACTAGTGGGTTATGTTATAGGTGTCATAATCGTGAACTGGAATGGTGGATGGTTCAAACTCGTAAATCTGATGAGGCTACCACTATATTTTATCGTTGCACTAAATGTGGAAATACGTGGCGCCGGTAAAAAAAGGAATAGTTTATTTTGAAAAACTTAATGCTATTTTTTCTATTTTGTTTTCTATTGCATTAGTGGTTTTTCTTGGGATTTTATTAAACATTGAGTTATATTTTTCCCGGGTTTCAGTTATTCCTAATAACTCTTCAACTTTCTTGACGTTTTCACTTTTACACATCCAACCTTTTGTTTTTCCAGCTACATTGTCTAGGTTATCGAAATCTTCTGGTGTCATGTACTGGAAGTATGATTTTATTTTGTGTTTTTGGTTTTCATTTAGTGTTTGAGTTACTTGGTAATATTTGGTTGATGTGTTACAGTCTAATGTTGAAAGCTTAAGTTTTAACTCTTCTTCATCATTATTAATCATAACATAATTTCTTATATACTTCATATATACTATACTTTTGGGTATTTATTTTGCTTATAGTTTATACATTGTTTAATAATTGCAATATTTTTTATAAAATATAACAATCAATTTTTTAAAGATAATTGCCAAAAAATAATTGACATTTTTAATAGCATATGTAAATTTTCCATTATTCAAAACACAAAAAAAGAAACTTATTTAAAAACCGTATTTTTCAGAATAACCTCCTAAGAAAATTCAACTGAAAACAAATAATTTTTATAAAATTCTATTTTTGTTGAAAACAATTAATAAAAAAATTACTAAAAAAAGTATTATTAAAAACTATAATATGGGGAGAGGAGTAATAAAAATTGTTAATTCATCATAAAGGACCCTTATTCTCTCGACCTTCACGAATGCCCATTCCAATCTCACGCTTCATTTGTTCAGGCTTAAACAACATCTTAACAAGATTATCTGCATGCTGAGTTGCCCTGTTAAACATTAACTCCTTCAAATCTTTATCATCCTTACCTTCATCTTCATGAACAAAAACTTCCAAAATATGTGTATTAGTCATTAACTGAGCCTGAATCAATCCAGTACTGGCTTCATGAGCACATAATTTATCAATCTTTTCTCCACCAGGCATACCGAAAGCCATAACAATATCACAATTTTCTTCTTCAATTAGTTTCTTAGCAGCTACAGGTAAATCCTTCACACCAGGAACATAATATTCAACAAATCTAACACCAGTGACCTGTTTTTTTATTTGTTTAATAGCAGCACTAGCCATATCATAACGGGCAAAAGTAGTACTGCAAATACCTATCTTCTTAGACATTAATTAACAACTCTCCCTATTACATTCATTTTTTTATAAAAATTTAACTTCCTTTACTTCAAAAGATTTTTTAAGCCTTTCCAGATCAATACTACCCGTATGGAACATCTCACCAGTAACCATATCATTCACAATAACCTGAGCAGGAGCAAACACTTCCTTAGGTATTTTATAGAAATCACCATCGGCTTCTTCAAAGAATTCTAGGAAACTTTTACCATAATTTTCTGATGAAGAAGAAGGTAAATTAACAGCTAATTCTTCTAAACTTTCACCTTCATCCGGTTCAATATAATAATAAGTTCTTCCACCAAATATGATAGCATCATTAGTTTTTCCCATAGCCTTAAGAGTGTCCGGATCAACAGGAGTAATTGGAGTTATACCAGCAGCATATGTAATTTTTGTAACATCAAAGCCCATTACTTCATACATCTTATAAACTCCAACTTCTAAAGCACGACCAGATATCTGGATAGAACCAACAAGTGATGATGTAGGAGCAACAAGAATTGTTAAATTTTCTGTTGTAACTCCACATTCATTAGCAATGTACTCTGCCACTTCCTCTGTAGGCAATTTGTTTGCTTCAAGTGTAATAACTGCTATATCAGATTCTTCAGTATATCCGGTTAATTCATAAATTTTATCATCTTTAAATTTATGTGCCTGTGCAGGACCTGAACCCATAGCATGGTAACCATTGACACTAATGTTCCAACTAGCCTTTTGTGAACCAAGTGTTGTTAATGCAGGAAAATCAGTTTTAACTTTAACTGCAGGCATGGCCATTATGTCACTTAAATCTCCGGGAATTGATATACCAACATCACATATTCCTCCAAGACATACCTTTGTGAACAGTTCTCCACCTTTAATACTGCCCTTTGCTTCTACACCACAATCAATAACTAGTGTACCATTTTCTAGGGTGAATGATTTAAGTTTTAATTTTTCTTCGTCTTTAACCATTTTGTCAGCTATCTTTTTAGCTTCTACATTCATACTTTCGCTCATAATCCGTATCTCCTATAAAAAATAATTTAAAATCTGTCAAAATTAGTTTAAATCAATATTATTATCCTAATCTCTTCAATATAGCTCTATATAGTCTTTATTAATAATAAATGTTATGTAAAAGTAATCAATACCTTACCATTTTTTCAAAATTTCCCTACATTTATCCCAGTCATGTTCATAAATATGAAGACTCATAGCATGATGAACCATATTCACTAACTCTGTACCAGTATTCTCTGCAACGTAATAACCAACCTCCCTAATACCGAACAAATTAGGAAAAGTAGCACCACCACAATCATTGCTTCTGAAAAAGTCAGTCATGTAAAGTTTATCGTCACGAATTAAAAAGGCAATCTCCTGTAAACAAGGAATCTCATCAACCTTATTATCCTGAATAGGATCTATCGTAATGGCAATAGCACGTCTTGATTCACGACAATTATTTAACTTATCAATACAAGTATCTATCTGGTCAATATCAAAATATTGTCTTAACCTGTTACCATAAGTATAAACAAATCCCTGCTCATTATCTGGGTCAAGCAACTCCTGTTTATATGTTTCTAGCCTGTCATCATGCCATGGAGAACATTCAGGAATAGTATCATCACTTGGATTAGTAATTTCAATCATAACATTTTGAATTTCCTTAGTCAAACTACCCCTTTCATCAGTTACTTCATTTCCTTCAAGCATAATCTTCTTAACACAAGTTAACCATGCATTAGCAATATTATTTGACCTAATAAATTTAGCCATACTACAATCCCTCCTCCTTAATTTCTTTTAATAAATTTAATTTTCCTTCACTTAACTCGTTACTTAACGTTCTCATACCACAATCAGGGTCAATAATAATATTGTCCTGCTTAATAATATTCTTAACACTACTAACAGTACTTCGAACATCTTCCTTATCATCAATACTGTCAAGTTTCGTGTTCACACAACCAATACCAATATATTTATCCCTACTGGATGACCATTCTCTTTTCAAATAATCTATATTCTGTGGCATTCCAGAGAATTCAAAATCTAATATGTCCACATTAAAATCCAACAAGTCACCTAAAACATCCTTTAAGTCACCACAAACATGTAAAATAACGGGAATGTCTAATTCTTCACTAATTATTTCTACGGCAGTTTTAGAAACATTAATATCCTCTGCACCAGTGGAAATAAACGGTTCATCTATTTGTATAGCACAGGCACCATTCTTTTCCAATTCCTTTGCTTCAACAAGCAATGCTCTTGCAATATCATAAATAGCATTTTCTTTACTGGAATAAAAGTTTTCAATCAATGATGAATGAATGAGGGTGGTTGGCCCAGTTAAAATACCTTTAACTCCCTTTGCCTCATGATTAAAAATATCCTCCAATGGAGCATTTAATTTAAACATGGGATTTAATGATTTTGCTGTTTTAAATGCTAACTTAAAATCTTTCACAGAAATTGGGTGTGGTGCTGGAGTAATTTTTCCTTTAACATAAGCAGTATTATCCTCTATTCGAAATCCATTAATCTTGCTGGCAAAAATTTTCACCATATCTTCACGAACTTGACCATCACAGATAATGTCAATGTCTGCTTTAACGAATGCTTTAACAGAATTAATAATTGATTGTTTATAAGGGTCAAATAATCCAAGAGTTTCACTAAGCTTTTCATTAAAACCATTGGCTTTAAAACTGTGTGTAGGATAACTGCCGACTACTGTTGTAATTATGGTCATAGTTTACATATCCCTAAAAAATTTATTTTATAATTATTAGTTTGTCTAAAAAAAGTATTATATTTTTAACCAAAAAAAATGTGTGGGGTGATGAAAAAAATGTTAACGTTTAGTTGTTACTATATGTGATAAAACCATAGCACTTAAGAATAAATAAGTAACTAACGCTGAACCATTAATTGTCCTTGTAATAATGAAAAATCCAAGAATCGTCTGTGCAATAAATGCAGCTAATGATCCCGTAAGTAACGCCTCACGTCCAAGGAATTTCTTGTTTCCACGTTCACGTTGAATCCTGTATTTGTTCAGAACTTTAATTCCAATAATTATTACAGTTATTATCCAAATTACAGTTATTGCTAATGCAATATAACCAAAATCGTATCCTACTCCAAAAATTCCCGGCAAGAAGTAGTCAATAACGTCCTTCTTGGTTACCAGTATACCATAGAATAACGGGAATGGTAATCCGAATAATGTTACAAATGTTAATGGTAATGAAATATATCCATCACTGTTTCCTAGACCAGCACTTCCCCAATATGTGGAATTAGCTGTATGTCCCCATAGGTTTGTGTTGTCCAGTACCAGTCTTAAACTGGATAATTGGTTATTACTCATACGGTCAATCCTTGAAAGAGGACTTATAATCTGCATATCTAATAATTGTGCTAATCCTTCCATTAATCCAAATACTAATAGTAATCCAACAATTATTAAGAAAATGTTACGTACATTCACATATGATGTTTCTTTCTTGAAATTTTTACTAATTATTAAGAAACCAGCTATTAGGCCAAGAGCCCACATTATTAAGAAATCACGATGAACTACTGCTCCGAAAAGAGTTATTCCCGCAGTAATCAAGTATAATAATAATCTGATGTTTGATGTTTTGGAACCTTGGCCTTCTATCACGGGTATTATCGACCACGACGTTACCACAACCAGTATAGCTAGAGGACCATACGGGTGGGTGAATTCGTGATGAATAAACATAGGCAGTACAAGACATGCTGCATCTATTCCGAATAGAATTGTTAAACCAACACCTAATATTAATGACAGAACAAATACTAAACTGAAATTTAAAGGAATAAAGTTCAATAACAATAAAACTCCTAAATGTATCAGAATAGCAAATTCTATGATTAACATCAAGTGACTTGACGCTATTAATGCCATATAATCATCTATCCTTAAAATAATTCATTTATTTTCAGGAAACTAAATTAATTTCCTATATTATTTAACTATATTTATATTAATACTTTTTAATATTAAAATATTGTTAAAATGTATATGTAAAAAGTTCATGAAAAAAATAGTTAAATTTATTATATTAAAAAAATAAATAATAAAATAATCATGGGCTAGTAGCTCAGCCTGGTAGAGCGTCGCCTTGGCATGGCGGAGGCCTCGGGTTCAACTCCCGACTAGTCCACTCAAGCTAATTTTTATGTTCATTATAAGTTTTATAAATTTCATCAACAATCAAATCAATAAGATTATCAGTTTCTAAAGAATGATTATGTGGCTTTTCATTCAATAATTCCTTAGATAAATCAATAATTTCATTTAAATTCTTGGAACGCTTCATAAAACCTTTACTAATATAATAAGTGTCAACAGACAATTGTTTCCCTGGATAACATGAAATAACAGGAGTTCCAAGCAAAGCAGCCTCCCTATTCATAGTTCCTCCAGCACCAATAACAAGATCTGCCTTTTTCATAAGACTAAACGTATCAACAGGCGTCTTAATAATATGAACATTCTCCAAATCCTCAAAAAGCTCACCCTGTGTCCTAAAACGAGGAATTACAAGAATATCTGCCTGATCTTTCAAAGCATCAACAATTGGAGTTAAAACAGACTTAGTACAATCAGCATCCAAATATGATGCAAGAGAAGGCTCCGGCCTCATTAAAATAATTTTTTCATTATTCAACTCCAAACCAAGATCATCAAAAATATTCTCATTAAATTCAAAATCCTCCAAATGCGTAACCTCACACGTACCATTATATCTAACAATATCATTAGGATTCATACCAAAATGAATAGTATTCCAAACATCAAAAATTTCCGGAATAATTAACTTATTAGTTAATGGAAGAGTTAATTTATTAGCAGCTATAGCATGTTCATTATCCAGAACAAAAATGTTGGGAATACCCAGTCCAAAAGCTACTCTTGGTAATTCAATGGAATGTTTAGTAATTGCTATGTCTATATCTTCTTTTGCTATAAATTTGGATAGTTCATATGCTCGTTTAGTGCTGGATAATAATTTTTCTTCAAGTGTTACTCCATGATTTCCTATTGAAGTATATTCTAAACCGAATATATCTAGTAAATCATGTATGTTGGAGAAATCTCTAGCTGTTATTAAAACTTCATGACCATCTGCCTTCAATCTTTTAATTATTCCATTAAAAAATCTTACATGTGGTGAATTAACTATATCTATCCATATTTTCATAACAATCACCAAAAAAAATATAATAAAAAAAAGTTAGTTATTAATACCAATTATTGTTCTTGGAATTTTTTGTATAAGTCAATAATTTCCTGTACACCTTCTCCAGTTTTTAAACTACATTTAACAACTGGTATATCAGGGTTTATTGTTTTAATGTCTTTAACCATTTTATCTGCATCTGCACCTACTGCATCTGCTAAGTCAACCTTGTTAACTATTGCCATGTCAGCTCCTTTGAATATCATAGGATGTTTCTCAGCAGTATCATCTCCTTCAGTCACACTAATAATCACTGTTCTTACATGAGCACCAAGATTAAAGTCAGCAGGACAAATAAGGTTTCCAACATTCTCAATAAACAATATTGAAATATCATCTAAAGGAACATCAGGCAAAGCATGTTCAATAAGGTGAGCATCCAAATGACATTCTTTTCCAGTGTTTAACCCCTTAACTGGAACATTCTTATCTTCTATTCTTTTTGCATCAAACTTACTTAGAATGTCTCCAGCTATTACACCAATATCATCATCCATTTCATCGATTAATGTTTCGAGTAATGATGTTTTACCTGATCCAACAGCTCCCACAAGGTCTACTGCGAACACTCCTTTTTCATCAAATATTGTTCTATTTCCATATGCTAATTTATCATTTGCTTGAATAATATCTTGTTCTATTTCTATACTTGCTACATTATGCATTTTCATCATCCTTTTCAATTTTTATAGTTTTAATATTGCATTCTTGTCCTTGTAATATATGTACTCTAGTGTTTTCACATTCAGGACAGGTTGCAACAGTCATTAAATGATCCGTATTTTCATCTGTTTCTATTGAACCTGTAAATCCGCAGGATTCACATTCTATCTTTGTAGGAATCATATTGATTATTATTTCAGCATCTTCGAAGATTGTTCCTTCTCTGAGAACATCCATCATAAACCGTAACTGTTCCGGATTTAGCATGGTTAGTTCTCCAACTTCAAACACGGCTTCATTAATTTTTATGGCATCATTTTTCTTTGCAGTATCTAGTATAGCTTCAACCATACTATTTGCCATTGATAATTCATGCATGGTATTTTTGCTCCATTATTTTGAATTTATTTTTTTACTTCATATTTTTTTATTATTTATTAATATTTATTTTTATCTTTTCTTTAATTTAATTATAAGTATTTATTCAAAAATAAAAAATTAAAATATTTTAAAAACTAATAACAAAACTTTACATAATAAGAAATTATCTTTCAAAAAAAAAATTTAATGATAAAGAGGATAAAAATAATGATAATAGGTGGATCAGCTTCACAAGCATTAGCAGCACAAGTTGCAACAGAATTAGATGATAAATTATGTAACGTTGAAACAAAAAAGTTTCCAGACGGTGAAAGATACCTGAGAATAAAAGAAGAAATACCAGAAGATGAAAAAGTCTGCGTAATTCAATCAACAGGATATCCACAAGACGAAAACATGATGGAACTATTCTTCATATTAGACACATTAAAAGATATGAACATAAAAGACATCACAGTAGTATCACCATACCTCGGATACAGTCGTCAAGAACGCAGATTTAAAGAAACAGAATGCATATCAGCAAAAGCCACAGCAACACTCATACAGAGTATGGGAATAAAACGATTAATCTCAATAAACCTCCACGAAGAAAGCATATGTGACCTATATAACATACCAGTAGATAACTTATCAGCAATGCCAGCAATAGCACAACACATAAAAGAAACATTCAACCAAAAACCAGTAATACTAGCACCAGATAAAGGTGCACAAAACTTTGCTAAAGAAATAGCAACAATACTAGACACAGATTATGACTACCTTGAAAAAGTACGCTTATCACCAGAAGTAGTTGAAACAAAAACAAAAAACATCTCAGTAAAAGATAAGCAAGTAGTAATAATAGATGACATCATAAGTACTGGTGGAACAATAGTAAACGCAATCAACATACTTAAAGAACAGGGAGCAGTATCAGTAGATGTATTCTGTGTACACCCAGTTCTCGTAAATGATGCAGTAATAAAAATCAGTGCTGCAGGAGCAAGAAGTGTACAGGGAACAAACACTCTAAAAAGTGAAGTTTCAAACATAAGCCTGGCACAAACAATTGCTAACCACTTAAAATCATTATAAATACTATTTTAAAAAAAGAAAGAAATGATTAGAATTCAAATTCATCATTTCTATAATTATTTTTACGATAATTGTTGTTATCATAATTATTTCGGTAATCATTGTTATAATTAGTTTTTCTATAAGTATTTCTCTTATGACCTTTCTTATAGTTATCATTAGAATAATTATTTCTCTTATAATTCTCATTATTATAACCATCATTCCTGTGTGGATTGAAATTTCTGCTTCTTCTAGAACGCTTATTATGGTTTCTGAACTTTTTCTCAGAATTATTATTGGATTTTTCACGAGGACGTGCAGGTTCTATATGAACTCTTTTATTCTCAATATATGTATCTCCCATAAATCTATAAAAATCTGAAGCACTTGCATCAGGAATTTCTACAAATGAGAAATTATCAAAAATGTCAATATTTCCTATTTGATGACCGTTAAGTCCTGTTTTTTCATGAATAGCATTAAGGATAGTACCAACATTAATGTTCTGTTTTCTTCCAATACTCATAAAGAATCGTACAAATCCTTCATGTGCATCAGTATCTCCAAATTCTTCCTCTTTATACTTACTATCATCCATTATACCCTTAAGTAATGTTGCAGCAATATCAATGGAATTATAATCCTCTTCGATAAGTTTTTCGATAATATATATTTCCTTTGAAATGTTCTCGGTTTCTATACGTTCTTTTAGTTGTTCAATAAAGTTATCCTTTTTAACTTCGGCAACATCACTAATTGATGGTATAGGTGCTTGATCTATCTTAGTTTTTGCATAACGCTGAATATCTCTTAATTGATATATTTCACGGCCTGAAACAAAACTAAATGCTTTTCCAGTTTTACCTGCTCTTCCTGTTCTACCTATCCTATGAACATAATACTCATTATCGTTAGGAATATCATAATTAAATACTGCTTCAACCCCGCTTACATCAATTCCACGTGCGGCCACATCAGTTGCAACCAGTATTTCCAGGTTTCCACGTTTAAATTTATGCATCACACGATCTCTCTGGTTTTGTGTCATATCTCCGTGTAATCCATCTGCCAGGTATCCTCTGATTTGTAAGTGACTAACAAGCTTATCTACTTTTCGTTTAGTGTTACAGAATACTAATGATAAATCAAAGTTATTTAAATCTAATAGTCTTGATAATAATTCTAGTTTCATGTCTTCTTTGACTTCAAAGTATTTCTGTTCCACGTCTGGTGTTGTTAGTTCATGTTTTGTAATTTTAACAATTTCTGGGTTACTCTGATACCTTTTGGCTAATTGCATAATTTCTGGAGGTAATGTTGCTGAGAAGAGTAAAAACTGTCTGTCAAATGGTATGTCTTCTAAAATATACTCTATATCTTCTCTAAAACCCATATCTAACATTTCATCTGCTTCATCAAGAATAACTGTTTTTATAGCACTTAAATCAATAGTTCTTCTATCAATATGATCCATAACTCTTCCAGGAGTTCCAATTATTACCTGCACTCCTTTTTGAAGAGCTTTAATCTGTCTATCTATAGGCTGTCCTCCATAAACTGGGAGCACATCTATTTTTGGAAGGTATTTTGATAATTTTCTTAATTCTTCAGCTACTTGTATTGCTAATTCACGAGTAGGACATAAAATAATTGCCTGTAATCTCTTATTGTTACTATCTAAATTTTCTAGTAAAGGAATTCCAAAAGCTGCTGTTTTTCCAGTTCCTGTCTGTGCTTGTCCTGTAACATCTTTATGTGCTAATATTTGAGGTATAGCTAATGATTGTATGGGTGATGCTTCTTCAAATCCCATATCTTCCACAGCTTTCTGAATTTCGGGGGATATATTTAAGTCCTTAAATTTTAATTTTTCCATTATTAAGCTCCTTTCTAAAATATAATTCTTACTTATTACTCTATTGTACTTACTATTTTCACTTGCGTGTCTATTATTCTTATTAATACTTTTTTATCTTCTTTAAAGTATTTACTTTATATATTTATTAGTTTATAAAACTAGGATTTACATTTAATCCTTAATATAATTATGATTAATTAAATTAAAAGTATTTTTGTTAAAAATTTAGTATCACTAACAAAATGAAA
>JAFRKG010000127.1 GCA_017431845.1 Methanosphaera sp.
AATGCGATGCAGGGAAAGACAAAAAACATGACTGATGAGTCATATTTTTTTGAAAACCCCGAAAAACTAAAAGAAAAATACATAAAACACCTCCACGCACTAGAAATATATTCCAAAAAGAAAACTATTAAATCACCGGAAGTCATAAAGTTAGAGCGTGAAAACAAACAGTTAAGGCAATTACTGTATAAAAAGGAGTGTGAACTTGCAAGGATTAAAAATGAGTATTGATTTTTACTCATTTTTAAATCAAATAGTGTGTTATGCTATTTCATAACATATTTCCTTGAACTGCACAAATCACTGATTTTTATAGATTAAGTGGTATTCTATAGTTATTAAATCATTATCATTTTTAATTTTAACTTTGAATAGATCTCCTGCATTTATATTATATTTTTCACTTAATTCGGCAGGTATTGTTATATCTAAAGATTTAGTTCCATGCCTTCCTCTAACTTTAACAATTTTGTCTGTCATATTTTATAATTATACTTAAATGTACATTTAATATTTTATGTATCTAATGTACATGAATTATTATTTTTGATAACTGAAAGATTACAACATAAGAAAAAATTGATGTTGTGATTAAAGTGAATAAAGAGAATTGGGCAGATTTACAAGAATATTTACCTTTATTTTCTGAGCTTAACTTAGATATGTCCTTTTTATATATTACAGAAACTGGATATGCAAAAGGCATTATTGATGCCACTATACCTGTAAGAACATTTTTAAGAAAGAATAATTTACATGACTATGAAACACAAGAGCAAGGACAAAAAGAACATGGCGCAGAATTGTCAACTAAAATGATTTTAAACGATAAAACTGTTGAATTAATAACTTCACTATATCGTCCAAAAACCAAAAATGGTGATCCAAGGATTTGGTTTAGAGGTATCAAAAATTATTGTGATGCAAACAGTTTTATTGCATTAGCAACTGATAAAAAACAGTTATATATTCTTAATTTGACAGATGAAACAGTCAAAAAATCATTATCATCAAAAGAATATGTATATCAAGAATTATTGAAATTATCAAAAGAAAAACAATCAATAGCACATGAATTATATAATAAAATCAAAAATATCCATAATAAAGGATTTATACCTACTGTTGTATCCGGAGACACTGGTGTCGGTATGACATTAGAACATGAACTTGACATACCTCCTAATTCATATGCCAATCCGGATTATAAAGGTATTGAGTTAAAAGCATCAAGAAAAAAAATTAAAAACAAAACTAGAAATGTATTATTCAATAAAGCTCCAGATTGGGAAAATAGTCCTTGCAAATCCACAAGAGAGATAATTGAGAAATATGGTTATTATTCTGAAGAAAAAGAAAGAATGCAATTATATTGTACAATTTATGCATTAAAACCAAATCCACAAGGGTTGTATTTAGATATCGACAATAATGAAAGTACATTAAAAGTAATGCATACTAATGATGGAGAAGTTGTTGAATGGAGTTTAGAATACTTAAAGGAATTATTATTGAATAAACATGCGGAAACATTTTGGGTTGAAGCTGAATCTAAATTTATTGATGATGTTGAACATTTCCAGTACAATAAGATAATCCATACAAGACAACCTAATGTAAACTTCATTACATCATTAATAATGAACAATATCATAACTTTAGATTTTGGAATGCACATTAAACCAAACGGTTCACCATATTGGAGATTATTTGCATTAAAAATACATAAGGATAATTTGAATAAATTATTCCCAGAACCTAAAGAATATGATTTAACTATTCAATAACTTTTAGAATTTCGCATGCAACAGCTTTAGCAAGTAATGGTGGAACAGCATTACCTACTTGGGAGTATTGAGGTACTTCCACACGTCTTCTTTTTCCACCAGTTGTTCTTTTACCTAAAAATTCAAAACTGTCATCAAAAGATTGTAATCTTGCAGATTCACGAACAGTTAATGTTCTATTTTCAAATGGTGAGATATAATCATCAGGTATGGTTACAATTGTAGCTGATGGTTCATTTCTGTTTAATCTATGTCTCATATTCTTTTTAGTTAATAAACTGTTAACTAATTTGTCATCAACATCAGCATTTTTAAATTTAGCAATTATTTCATCTTTTGTAAATTGAGAATTATTAGCCAAATGATTTAACAATGTAGGTTTATCAGATAAGTCAATCCCTTCAGATAAAATCCTATTTCTTAAATTAGTACCAGTTTCACCTTCTTCAAATAAAGAAAACCTTTCTTTTATCAATTGCAAGTGTCTAGATAATTCATTGTTTAATATCATTTTAGTAGCAACAGGTTTTCCATTAACATTCGGGGTTCTACCATTAATTGAATCTAATTGATATTGTGTTAAATTAGGATTAACATCATCTTTTATTTTTTGATTTCCAATTAAATCACCAATAGCGTCTTGGAGGGAAACAAAATTATTTTCATCATGTGTAGGTTTAGGATAGCTTGGAGGTTTCATGCCTCTTTTAAAAGCGATTATGATAATTCTATTTCTCCTTTGTGGAACGCCATAATTGGCTGCATTAAGAATTCTAGGTTTTAAAATGTCATATCCAATTAAATTTAGTTCTTCTTTGAGAATATCTGGAATGACCATGTCATCATAAGTATTTCCTTGTAAACCCTTAAAATCATATAGTTTCATATCACAGAATCCTGCGACATTTTCTAATACAACATAATCTGGTTCGACTTCTCCGATTACACGAACATATTCTTTAAATAATTTGTTTCTAGGATCATTAGGGTCTCTTCTGCCGGCTCTACTGAAACCTTGGCAAGGTGGTCCGCCGAATATTGCATCAATATGTGGTATATCTTTATTTTTAAAAATATCTAGGTTTGATATTGAATCTCTAATTAAATCTCCTGTTAAATCCTTAATATCGGCTAATTCAAAATGAGTATTAACGCCTTGTTTTAAACCTAATTGATTATGTCTGTTTATATATGTTTTCTGTACTGCTTCGTTAATATCACTAGAAAATAGAATGTGGAATCCTGCTTGGATAATTCCTTCACTCATTCCTCCTGCACCAGAAAATAAATCAACAGCATATGGCATTTATTTCACCTCAAATATACTTTTATTTATCAAGATTAATTCATATAAAATTATGTTTTTTAATGAAACTTGTATAAAAATATATTTCTCATGTTATTTAAATGTTATTTATTTAACTACTTAAACAATTCAAAAATGTTATTTAACAGAAGTTATAAAACAATTAAACATGAAAATTGAAGAGACAACAAAAGTGAGAAATCAAGGCGAAATTTCTCTTATTACAACAATCCCGAAAACATATGTTAAAGCATTAAATATTAAAAATGGAGACAAAATAAAGTGGATACTTGATACAGAAAGTGAATCACTAATATTAAAAATATTAAAAAAAGAGGAATGAAAAATATGAAATCTTGGTTTAATCGTGTGATTTTTTATCCAATTGAAAACATACCGTTTAATTATGGAAAAATTGAAGCTCAAAAAACTATTAATGAAATATTTGACAATCTAGACGATGTAAATTATAATCCGGAATTTATAGAAGAAATGAATGAAATTAAAAAAGAAAACCCCATCGCAGTTGTCAAATGTACGGATTTATTTAATGAAGAATAATCCTTTTTTTAATAAGATATAATCTTTAAACCCTATTTTTTTAACCTCATTAAATATTTTTTGCATACAATAGCACTCAAATTGCTTATTATTTTGGAACTTATATTTTTCCAGAAAAGATAATCCCTATGAATACATATGAAAATAAGATTTAAAAAAATAATGACGCAAATAAATAAAAATATAATTAATTAAATTACTAGTTTATTGAATAAGTATGAATTTAATTAATCGAAAAAGTAAATATTTTAATTCTAATCAATATTCATAATGTAAGTATTTTGATAATTTTCTAAATGATTATCCAATTTAATCATTTCAATTTTAAAGGACATTCACCAGATTTTTTTAGTCAAATCTCACTAAGTTTACATGTGAAAACCTGCCAGATTAATCTATCTTACAGACATCTTTGTTTAAAACATGCAAAAGATGTTTAAAACATGGACAAATTAAAGGAAAAGGAGGTTTTCTTATAAACACGAAAACACAAATCATAGTTGTTTGTACGCTTGCAATCTTACTTTTAAGCATTACAGCTGTAAGTGCAAGCGATGAGGGTGGTAATTTACAAGCAACTGTTGATGATGATATAATTGATGTATCTGAAAATGAAATGTTATTTATGGGAATCGATTATAATACAGATAATGTTTTAGGTGATGATGATAATCAAAATGGAACAATTATAGAGTTAACTAATTTAATCAAAACTACAGATGATGTGTTAATTCTAGAAAAGGATTATGTATATGATGAGACAATTGATCCTAGTTCTGGTTTGATAATTAATAAAAATAATTATATAATCGACTTTAATGGTCATTTATTAGATGCTAATAATAAAAATGGAACTATACTGACAATAAATGGAAAAAATGTTACTATAAAAAATATGAAATTTATTGCTGCAAATTCAACTTATAGTGACCCTACTATTAATTGGATAGGTGATTATGGTATATTGGATAATGTAATTTTTTCTTGTAATAATTATAATTATACTATATTTTGGACTGGTGACTATGGATTAATGAATAATATATATGGTGAAAATTGCCCATTTAAGTTTCTTGAAACTAAAGGTAATTATTTCAAATTATTGACATCAAATTTTAAAAACATTGGTATTAGAGGTAACAGTAATCCTCCTTCAGCGTTTGCTTTCTTATTTGGTGGAGATAATGCTGAAATTAATAATTGTACATTTGAAAATGTGAATATGACTATTTGTCTTCAGGGAGAAAATTCGATAGTGCAAAATTGTAATTTCACATCTTTAATTTGGGGGTATTATGGTGGAGGAGTAAATAATAAACTTTCAAGATGTAATTTTTACTCTTGTGTTGGTTGGAATCAAGTAAGAGGTATTTTTTATTTTAGTATTAATCCAGGCACTGTGGAATATTGTAATTTAATAAATTGTAGTTCACACGATGTTAACAGTCAGACATTAATATTTTGTGATAATGGTGCTTCTAGTGTTCATGATTTAACCTTTATTGGATGTAAGGCCAAATGTATATTTTATGATACTACTCGTGAAATCTATAATTGTACATTTGAAAATAATACATTAGCTCAAATGTTTTTTAGTACACTTCAATCAGGAGATTCACCAATACATGATATTTACAATTGTACTTTTAAAAATAATACTGTAGGTTCAACTTTAATTCCTGTCAGTAGAGGTACTTATGTTATTGAAAAAACAGATTTCTTTAATAATACTGCATCAAGCGGTGTTATTTATATGACTGGTGGTAAAACACGTTTAATTGATTGTAATTTTGATACAAGGGATGAATTCGATGGTTGGGCCGTATCAGCATTAGATAATATGTATATGTATTTTGAAAATACAAATTATTACAGTGAAACTACTGCAAAACCTGTAAATACTAACAAGTACAATACAGAAAGAATTTTAAAATTATATGTTAGTCCAAATGGTAATGGTAATGGATTAACAGTAACCACACCAACAAATATCACCGATGCAGTAAATCGTATTGATACAAATGGAGAAATAATATTTTTAAAAGATACTTATAATTTTAAAGACATTACAATTCCTACTGCTTGTATTATTAATGGAAACGGCGCAACTGTTAATAATGGATATTCCGGATATGTTTTCCAAGTATCCTCAGAAAATGTTGTAATTAAAAATTTCACAATTGAAAAAAGTGGTAGTGAAAGTGTTGTTGCACCGTTATGTTTTTATTCTGGTTATAATCTTAAAGTAATGGATTGTACTTTTAATGAGAATAAAGGAATGCAATCAGGAGGTATAGGTCAAAGTAAATACAATAATGATCCATATGGTACTGGTTGTTTTATTATGACAATTGACGGATGTACTTTTAAAAACAATCAGGGTACTTGTTCAACTAATTGGTATGGTTATCAAACAACTCCATTTTCTGCAGGAGCAATTGCTGTAATGACTTCAACAAAAATATTAAATTGTTTATTTGAAGGCAATAGTGCACATCATACTGGAGCTATTGTATTTATTCGATCATCTGCTGCGAATACGATATATAATTGTACATTTAAAGATAATAGGGCTACAAATGCTACAGTAACAAATCCAATTAATTCTGCAGGTGCAATAAGTGGAATTTCAAATACTAATAGTTTTAATATTGATAATTGTACCTTTGAAAATAATGCTGCCCAATTTTATGGTGGTGCGATAACTATTTTAAAAGGAAAGGTATCTAATTCTACTTTTAATAATAATCAGGCATCTGATTTTGGTGGGGCAGTTTATTGGAATTGCGAAAAAGGTGAAATATTTAATTGTACTTTTATAAATAATAAACAAACAAACCTATCTGATTCTTATGGTGGAGGCGCCATTTATATTAACCAAGGTGATGTGAATATCAATGACTGCAGGTTTGAGAGTAATCAAGCTCAATACGGTAGTGCAATTCATACTAATTCATCAATAACAAATACTATTTCCATTTCTATTTCTGATTTTAAAAATAACATTGGAAATGTTGTTGAATTAGGTAATTATTCTGCTGAAATTTCGCTTTCTAATTTTACTGGCAACTCTGGATGTGGTATTAAAGTTGAAGGTAATGAATCAACACAATTTTTAAATATTTTAAATTGTATTTTTACTAATAATCAAGGTGGCTCTTTAAGTGGTGCTATATGGTCTAATGCATTAACTAGTATTGTAAACTCTAATTTCACTAACAATAATGGTAATGCTGGAGGAGCTGTATATTTAAGTTTCTCACATTCAGATGTTTTAAATTCTAATTTCACAAATAATGTTGCTCCTGCTGGAGGAGCGTTATATTTAGTTGGTGAAAATATTGAAGTTGATAATTGTATTTTTAAAGGAAATAATGCTACATCAACTAGTACTAGTAAAGGAGGCGGATCCATTTATGTTAATCAGCATTATTTAATAGTGACTGAATCTAGTTTCACTAATAATCATGCTAAAAGTTATGGTGGTGCTATTTATATTGGTGGAACTGAAACTGATAAATTATATTATTATGTTGATGATTTTACTAGATCTACTTTTTTAGGTACTAATAAAGCAGATGGAAATAGTTTATATAATGATATTTATGATGGTACTGCACAATCTTTAAAAACATGTGTTTATGTTGTTTTGGATCCAATTAATTTTATTGTTGGTGGTCATACAAGTGACCTTAGTGGAGTTGATAGGGATAATCCTACTTATTTTGAAAGAGGTTTAGATATTATTGCTCCTGGAGGTACTATCACATTTATTAATGCAAGTGAAATATTTAATAAGTACACATATGGTGAAAAAGTAAATCAAGCATATAATGGTGATATTATAGAATGTAACAAGAATGGAGTTAAATTTTATGGAAATAACACTACATTTGTTAATCTTCGTTTTGTCATTATAGAAGATACTCCTAATGTTGAATTTTATAATATGAATTTTAAAGGATGTTCTAATTCTGTGATTATTTTTAACTCAACTAGCTGTATTGTTGATAATTGTACATTTAAAGATAATTTAGGTTCTGATTGTGTTAAAGGGGCTGCAATTCAAGTTCTTGGAGATAATATCACAATTAAAAATTCTAACTTTGTTAATAATGAAGTTTCCGCAGATGTTGATGTTGTTGGTGGTGGTGCAGTATATTGTAATTCTAATAATTTAACTGTATTCAATTGTACTTTCGACAGCAATAGTGCAAATATTGGAGCACATATATTATTAGATGGAGATTCAGAGAAAATAACTATAAATCAATCAAGATTTAATAATGCACTTAAAGTAAGTAGTGGTGGATATGGTGTTGTTGTGAAATGTTCTGAAGTTGATATTTTAGGTTGTAATTTCACAAACAATAATGCTAGTGGTGCTTTACATTTAATGAGTGCAGTATTTAAAGTAAATATTATTGGAAATAATTTTACTAATAATAAAGCGATATATGGTGGTGCAATTTCATTTGTAGATAATCCAAATGGGGAATGTATAAATAATACATTTGAAGGTAATGATGCAACTTATGGTGGAGCATTATACTTTAATGGAGGATCATTTATTATCCAAGGAAATAATTTCACTAGAAACACTGCAAGTTATGGTGGTGCTATATACTTAAATAATACAGAAGTTACATTAGATAATTTAATTTTTAACAGCAATCATGCAAATGAAGGTAGTACAATATATTTAAATAAAGGAAATACTCTTAGTTTAAATGATTGTACATTTGAAAGTAACACTGCTAGTGGTGAAGGTACAATTTATCTCGGTTCAAGTGTAAGTCTTAACCAAAATGGTTTAACATTCAGCAATAATGAGAAAGCAAGTACTGATATTTACTTTGCTAGTGGTTATATTGCTTCTGAACTTTATGTAAATGAAAATGGTGGGGGTACTGGTACTACTTCTGCAGATCCAACTACATTAAGTAATGCTTTAGAACACATTTCTGAAAACGGTAAGATTATTTTCACAGAGGATATCTGTCTCAACACTATTGTTGCAATTACCAATAAAAATATTGCTTTAGTTGGTAATGGATGGACAATTACTCGTTCAGGCAGTGGAAGAGCATTTACAATTACAGGTTCAACTGTAAACATCGAAAACTTAACATTCAACAATTTCGGTACTTCTGATTGTGTTGTTTATTATGACTCAGCATCCTCAGGTAGTGTTGTCAATACTAACTTCGCCAATCAGGCTTCAGGTACAAGTGCATTGGATATTGAAGGAAATGTTGATGTAACCAACTGTCTATTTGAAGGTAATACTGTAACTGTTGGTGCGCTTTATTATGGTAGTTCTGCAAGTGGTACAGTTTCTGGTTCTACTTTCGATAATCCTAACAGTTTGTACTTGGATAGTGATGTTACTGTTTCTGGTAACACTTTTATCTGCCCAACTGTAACTATTGATGAAATTACAGCTACACAACCATATCACAGCACTGTTACAATCAGTGGTACTTTTGATGATGGAACAAACAGACCACACACTATTAACATTACATGTAATGGTGAATCTATTAATGTTGCTAGTTTAACTGCAAGTAAGACATTTTCATATTCTTATGTTAATTTAACTAATGGAGATTATGTTATTTCAATGAATGTGGTGGATGATGGAAACACTTACACTTATACTGCTCCAACTCGTTCATTTACAGTTTCACCTGCAAATACCATTTACATTGGTCCTAGTGCAACTGGTGATGGCAGTGGTGTTGACATTAATAATTTAGCAACTTGGGATACTATTGGAACAAGATTAGCAACTAATGGTGTTGTTTACTTTACCGATGGTGAGTATAGTTTGAATCAGAAAACTATTAGTAATCCTTGGACTTTAACTGCATCCAGCGCAAGTAATGTGGTTATAAATGGTGGTTCAAGTACTATCTTTACAGTTAACAGTGATGGTGTTACTATTGAGAATTTAACATTAACTTCCAGTACTCGTCCGATTCTTGGAACAAGCACTGTAACAGTTAAAAATTCAGTTTTATACAACCAACTTACTATTGATTCATTTAGTGACCCTGTTTATGGTGATACTATAACAATCAGTGGTTCAATTGGAAATATTGATATTGCTTCACTTGAAGCATATAGTGGTGATGAACTCATTGGTTCAACAACAATTTCAGGTTCTGCAACCACATACACAATCACAAGAAACGGCAATTTGGCTGTTGGTAGTTATACTCTATCGGTTACAAAAAAACAAGAAAAAAGGAGGATATTATGAACTTTAATTCTGATTTGGAACTTCTCGATGACTTCACCAGATTTAGAAACCTTAAAGATATCTCTAAAAAATCAT
>JAFRKG010000128.1 GCA_017431845.1 Methanosphaera sp.
GTTGTCTTGTTTGTTTCTCTTTTTTGTTTTAGGTCTGGTTATGACTTTATTTTTAGATGGTTTGATTTAACAACATTTAAATTTTTTTTTATTAAAAAGTAAAAAGTTGTATAAGATGGGGGGGGTTAGTGTTTTGTTCTTGTTTTTCTAGCTGTCTTCTAATGTTCCGTCGAGGTAGCTTTCGTATCCTTTGAAGTCTAGTAGTCCGTGTCCTGAGAAGTTTACTACTATTGTTTTTTCTTCACCTGTTTGTTTGCATTTTCTTGCTTCGTCAATTGCTACTTTTACTGCGTGACATGTTTCTGGTGCTGGGACTACTCCTTCTGTTTGTGCGAATAGTTTTCCTGCTTCGAATACTTCTGTTTGTTTTACTGTTCTTGGTGTGATGTATCCTTCTTTTCTTAGTAGGGATACTTGTGCGTTCATTCCATGGTATCTTAGTCCGCCTGCGTGTACTGATGGTGCTACGAAGTCGTGTCCTAGTGTGAACATTTTGAATAGTGGTGTGAATCCTACTTCGTCTCCGAAGTCGTACCTGTATTCTCCTTCTGTTAGTGATGGGCATGCGGCTGGTTCTGCTGCTAGGAATTCTGTTTCACTGTTTCCTTCGATTTTGTCTTTTATGAATGGGAATAGTGCTCCTCCGAAGTTACTTCCTCCGCCTGTGCATGCTATCATTGTGTCTGGTGTTTCTTCTACTTTTTCTAGTTGTGTTTTTATTTCTTGTCCTATTACTGTTTGGTGTAGTATTACGTGGTTTAGTACGCTTCCTAGTGTGTATTTTACTTTTTCGTCATTTAGTGCGTCTTCTACTGCTTCTGATATTGCGATTCCTAGTGATCCTGGGTGGTCTGGTGTTTCTTTTAGTATTTTTTTTCCTACTTCTGTGTTGTTACTTGGTGATGCGTATACTTTTCCGTCGTATAGTTGCATGATTGTTTTTCTGAATGGTTTTTGGTTGAATGATACTTTTACCATGTATACTGTTGCTTCGAGGTCCATCATGGATGCTGCTAGTGATAGTGCTGTTCCCCATTGTCCTGCTCCGGTTTCTGTTGTGAGTCTTTCTACTCCTTCTTTTTTTGCGTAGTATGCTTGTGCTATTGCACTGTTTAGTTTGTGGCTTCCTGTTGGTGATGTGTCTTCTCTTTTGTAGTATATTTTTGCTGGTGTGTTTAGTTTTTCTTCTAGTCCTTTGGCTCTGCATAGTGGTGTTGGTCTTCCTAGTCTTTGGTATAGTTCTCTTACTTCGTTTGGTATTGTTACGTATCTGTCTGTTGTCATTTCTTGTTTTAGGCATTCTTCTACGAATATGTCTGGTAGTGTTGATAGTTGGTCTTTTCCTTCACTGTTTTTTGGTGCTGGTAGTTCTACTGGTAGGTCTGCGTTTATGTTGTACCATTTTTTTGTTACTTCGTCACTTGTTAGTTCTATTTTGTATTCCATAATAAAAACTCCTATGTATTTTTTTATACATTGATGTTGATTTTTTCACATCTCTAATTATAATTAGTACCTCATAGTATATAAATGTAATGCGAAAAGAAAACAATAATAAAATAATACTCAAAAATAATAACAACAAAACAAAAAAATATAAAAAAAGAGCCTTAAGAAAAATAATAGAAAAAAAATAATAAAATTATAATGCTAATTTAATATCTTCAGCTTTAACAGTTTTTCTACCAGCGTGTTTAGCTAATTTAGTAGCTTCAATAGCAATATCTTCACCATATGCTTCTAAAACTTGTGCTAACTCTTCTGCAGCACTGTCACTGATTCTTGCTGCACCTGCATTTTTTAAAATTCTTTTAACCGGTGCAACTGGTAATTCTGCCATATTTTCACCTCATAATAACTATTATATAATAATAGTATATACCAAGTTCTATTTAAAGATTGCTTAAAAATTAATATAATTATATAAAAAATACTGAAACATGGTACAAAAAAATTAGAGATATACAAAATAAATTTTAATAAAGAGCACCATTTCAAAATTATAATAAAGATACAAAAAATACAATTAACAAAAAAAAATATTATATATCAAAAAATAAAAGTAATAATTTAAACAACAGACTAACAATAATAAAATACTATTCAAAATACACCAGAATATAAAATTACCATTTATTCCAATGTAATTTATTTTCATCCCACTTATCCTTAGCCAAAGAATCACCCCCAGGATAACCTAAAGCTATAATTCCAAATGGAACAATATTACCAGGTAAATTAAAATATTTTATTAACTTTTCACACCGTTCACGTAAAGGATAAATACCCAGCCAGACACCACCCAAACTAAGAGATTCAATGGCCAACAACATGTTCTCAGTACTAGCCGAACAATCCTGAACCCATAACTCAGAAAAGTTTTCAACACAACGATCCATATTACCACAAACTAAAATTCCAGCAGTTGCAGTTTTAAACATGCCTGAATACTCATGAAGATCCACCATGAAATCAAGAATATCCTCCTCATCAAAGACTATGAATTCCCATGGTTGAAGATTAATGGCAGACGGCGCACTCATACCAGCACGAACAATAAGCATTAAATCCTCACGACTTACCTTCCTATCCGTAAATTCACGGACACTTCTCCTATTAAAAATAGTTTCCAAAACATTATTTTCTGACATAATATATTATATGCATACAATCAGTATAAGATACTTACAATTTTTAGAAGAAAAAAATAATAAAATGTGAATAATTGGGGGGGGGGTTAATTTATATGATTAAGTTAATATGCTACTCTTATAATTCTGCTGCTATAGCTTTAACTTCATCTATGTATTTTTGTAACTCTTCTTCGTCACCAGCTTTTTGTGTTCCCATTGCTGTAACGTTACCAACAACTTCCATTCCCATGAATCCGAATGGCATTGTCTTGAAGGAATCAATGTAATTTCCGAATATGTTTTCTGGTTGTGCCTGTGTGAATATGGTTACTACTTTTTTGCCTTCTAATGTTTTTTCAGGGTTTCTTGAAATCTGGTAGAATCTGTCTATGAATGATTTTGCTTGTGCTGTAATTTGACCATAGTATATTGGTGATGAGAATACAAGTACATCTGCATCAAGTAGTGCTTTGATTATTTCGTTTCCATCATCATCTATTACACAATCTCCTTCAACACATCCCATACATGCGTTACATCCATTTAATTCTTTTTCGTTTAAGAAGATGTATTCTGTGTCTGCATCTACTGCTTCTAAGAATTCTTTGACGAGTACGTCACAGTTTCCGTTTTTTCTTGGACTTCCTACAATTCCTAATACTTTCATTTTATCACCTATTATATTACTTAATTTTATATAATAGTATTTTTGTTAAAAGAAGTAATTTAAATTTATTCCTAAAATATTTATTGAAAAAAAATAGTTAATGTATCATTAAGAAGTAGGAGCTCTAAAAAAAATTGTTAATAAGGTAAATCTAATAAAAAAATTTTTTATTAAAGATATAATTGGATAGCTATATTTACATGGTAGTTATAGTTAAGTAGTATTAAATATACTATCGTTATTCTTTAGTATCTTTTTTTTATAGATTATAATCTTATTATTTTGTTTTTCCGTTGTACTAGTAACTGTTTTAATTATTGTGTTTACCAATCACACCTAATAATCATTATTTTAACTGTTACTAGTTAATTAATTCTAACTTTAATATTTTATTAAATAAAAAAACATATTTTATTTAATATTTAAACACAAACTTTATAGAGATAAAAAAGACTATGATTATTTTTTTTTATATTAATTCTATAATCCCTACATAGTAGGGTATATATATTTATATTGTTAGTAATATATAAATATAATGATAAATCATTATATTTATGTTATGGTTTTAACAAAAATAGGTGAAGTGAGAAAAAAAATGAAAGAAATAGCATTATGCGCATGCAGTGGAATGAACCCAAGAGGACAAGTAGCAAGAGCAGCAGTACATGACCTATCCGAAGAAAACGAAGCATACAAAACATGTTGTATCGTAGCAACAGCAGGAGGCAAACAAAAATATGTGGACCTTGCAAAAACACACCAGATAGTAGCAATTAATGGATGCAAACAAAACTGTACAACAACCCTCCTAAAACAGAAAGAAGCAACAGTAGACAAAGTAATAATTGTACCAGAAGTACTTGAAGAGTATGATCTTACAGCTGAATGCACTGTGAGAATGAATGAAAACGATGAAAAATGCGTAAAAATAATAAAAGATAAAATAATTCAAAGTATAGATGAAATAATAGATGAATAACCCATATTCATCTACATTACTAATTTTTTTTATAATTATATTATATCCTCTTTTATCCTACTGTTTTTATTAACCAATCCCCATGGACAAACCTTAACACATAATCCACATAGGCGTGGCTTACCCATTGATTCAAGCCTGTCAAAGTAGGATGCACATGCCTTTGCATCATAACGTTCATCACGTGAAACATTCTCATCAAATTCTTTGTCTTTAAATGCATTAACGGGACAGTTTTCTACACATAACCTGCAACTTTTACACCTTGACTTCATCCTCTTATTCTCTACGGGTAGTGGTGCATCTGTTAGGATTGTTGCCCACCGGACACGTGGACCATAATATGGATTTATGAATAATGCACTTTTTCCGATCCATTCCAGGCCTGCAAGATTAGCTACTAACTTATGTGATATTTCGCCGACAAAGTTTTCTCCAGGGAGAATGTATGAACTGTCCACGTTCACTGCATTATAACCCTCTTGTCTTATTATTTCTACTATATTGGTTGCATTTTCATTTAGTAGATTATTGACTTGGGTGTAAGCTTCCAAGTATTTTTTTCTGCCTTCATCGGTATCCAGGTTATCAACTATGTTATCTGGAATGTTGATTCCTATGGCTATTGCATAGTCATAACTTCTTAACTGGTCTAGGAATACTGCTTCCTTGTTGTCTTTTAGATTGGCAAATCCATGGAGTGTTAGGTTTTCATTACAGTATTCTGTTATTTTTTCGTATAATTCCATGATATTTTTCCATCCATAAATATTTTTTTTCTTGTTTTATTATTGTTTATTATTTTTGTTTAAGATATTTGTTATAATTTCTGTATTAAATATTAGTATTTTGTATTTTTTAGTGTTGTTTGTATAATTATTTAATTAGTTTTAATGTGGTTAATGATATCTTGTTAAATTATGCTTTATATTATTATAATAGTGTAGCTAACAGTAAAATCATATAATTAATGATAAATTATTAAAATAAATAGAAGAACCATACTTTTATGTGATGATTTATTAAATATAATCAATACATCATAATAAAATAGTTTATACAGTATGATAAATATACATGTAACATAATATTTTTAGATGTTTTAGAACAGAAAAAATTATTACAAGAAAAATATTTATTCAACTCATTGTATAGATTAATACATCAAATAAATAATGGAGACAAAAAACAAAATGAACAAAAAAGTCATATGCCCCAAGTGTGGACACGAAAACCAGATAAATATGAACCAATGCTCACAATGCGATGAAGAACTAAGAAACTACACATACTTCAAAAATGATTTCAAAGACTTCTACAAACTATTCAGCACAGAAAACATAGAACTACTCGAAAAAATACCATTAACAGACACAGCATATGACAGCATACTAAACACTATCATTGACATAGGAATAGAAAACTATCAGGCAATACCCGAAGATCCAAACACACAACACCTAATAAAAATAGCAAAACCATACGCAAGAGTACAATACGATAACCAAAACACTCACCCAGAATTCTTCAGCTACTACTCATTCAACCACATATACCTCAACAGAATAACACCACACCAGATGATACCCGGAGCAATAATACATGAACTAGCCCACCACCTATTCAATGAAATTATAAAACAATCCATAATGCACCTACTGAATCTTGAAAAAAACCTGTACATAGAATCATTCGCATGGTACCTTACACTACAAAACGAATACCTTAAAATAGCAAACGAATTCGTATCACACAGAGTACAGGAATACTTTATACCAGAACACTTCACAGGATACACATCACTACTTGAACTCTTGGAAGAAAACAAAGACCTGGAACATGAAAAGATAGAAACAGCACTCAGCGTAGGATTAAGTGTGAGCCAGGACATAATATTTATACTCGAAAAATATGTTTCACCAAGCATAAATACAAACCCTGATACCAGCCAATACCATCACCTAGAATTTAACATCAGAGAACTTGACGAACAGGAAAAACTAAACGCAATGTACACCATCCTAGTAAACACGTTTAAATTCATAGCAGAACATAAACGTGACATGCAACCTGTACTAAACGATTTAAATGAAAGCTATATCAGATATAATATTTAATAACATTCTAACCTCCCTCCATACACATATCATCATTTTATTATAAAAGAACTTTTTAGATTTAAAACACTTTTTTAAAAATAAAAAAGCAATTTACTTATAGTAATGAAAAACAAATATTTACTTATAAAAATATAGTTTAAAAATAAAAATATATTTTAAATTTAAAAATATGATTTAAACATAACAGCATAAAACAGAATTATAATTCTAAAAAGTAATTTTAAAAACATAAACTACTTTCAACATTTAACATACATTTAAAAGGAGATTAAGAAAAAAAATGAAATACATGCCCATAGTAATGCCAGAAGACATAGACAAATATTTCTACAACAGAACCAACGAAATAGAATTACTAAATGCCAACTTATCACTACTCGAAAAAGGAATACCAAACCAATACCTATTAACAGGATACAGAGGTATAGGAAAAACATCACTTCTAAAAAAAATACTAAAACACCAACCCAAAAAATACCTAACCACATACATAGACCTATCAGCAATATACGGCCAACAAAAAGGAAAAATAACAGAAGAAGAACTAATCAAAGAAATACTCCACCAAATAGAAGAAACACTAGAAGAAAACAGCACCACACTAAACAAAATTAAAGAAAAACTAATAAAAAACCTAAACCAACTAAAACTTAAAAACTACACATTCAATAACACATCACTACACGATATTCCAATACCAACCATAACAGAAAACTATAGCAAACTAAGCAAATTCGTCATGGAACTACCACAAAAAATAGTTGATACAATAGACGAAATAAAAGGATACATAATAGTAATAGATGAATTCCAATTATTAAAAACATTAGAAAACCCCGAAGCATTCTTCTGGCTAATACGAAGTTATACACAAAAACAATTTAATGTAAGCTACATATTCACAGGAAGCGTATCAAACACCTCAGAAATAATAACCATGATAAATGGACAAACAGGAGCATTTGGAGGAAGAATGCTACAAATAAACATCAACCCATTCACTAAAGAACAAACAAAAAACTATATAGATGAAAAATCCAACAACATCAAATTTACACCAGAAGGATTTGAACGATTCTACAAATGTACAAGAGGAATACCAGCATACATAAACAGCTTCTGTAATATACTACCAAATAACATCACATGTACACCAGAAATAATTAAAGAATCAATGATACTAAACATAGACAACATAGCAATAATGTGGCTAAGAGTATGGGGAACCCTAAACAGAACAGAAAAAGAACTAATAACACTATTCGTGGAATATGGATCAATGAATGATAAAACAATCCAAGACAAAGTAGATTATACAAAAATCACACTAAACAAATACCTAGAAATATTAAGCAACAAGGGCATAATAGACTATTCAGCAGACAAAAAATACTACCTAGCAGATGAAATGCTAAAAACATGGCTGAAAATAAAAAAAGACACCCAAGGAAGATACCCACAATAAACCATAAACAAAAATAGGAACCAATTAACAATAATAATAAAATTAGTAGAGAAGCATTTTGGTCTTTAATAAAGTTTAGATATCCTACACACCAAATCTGCTTTAATACTGAAAAATCCCTTAAAACTATTAAATTCTTCAATGGAGGAAAGAATATGAACAAAAATAATAATGCTTTATTTTACACTTGTAGTTTAATTGAATTTATTTCTAGACGAACAAAAAAATCATAGAAGGGATGTTGTATCTTATCTTGGTGAAGATATTGAAAGAATATATAATTATGAAGATGTATTTCATTGTGAACCTATTGAAAAAGTAGTTGATGATTTTATTAATCGAAATACCATACTAATGGGTGATTTTGATAATATTAGTACTTGTAAATACACTATTCCTAGTTATTGGGATATAAGGGGAAGTATTTGAAAGATTAATTGAGGATAATTATGAGATTAGTGAAGTGTTTCATGGAATACGTGAAGTTTATTCATCATGGCTTGCAGAGAAAATATTAAATTTTAACACTGATAGGGTACTTGAGTTAAATGTATGTGAGTAATGTTGTTTGTTTCTCTGTTTTTGTTATGGGTAGTTGTTGTTGTCCTGTTGTGTAGGGTACTTCTGATGTGTTCTTGTTTTGTGATTTTTTAGTTTTCTTTTTGTTTCTATGTTTTTTTGGAGGTTTTA
>JAFRKG010000129.1 GCA_017431845.1 Methanosphaera sp.
AATGGTTGTATCATAATATCTCCTTTCTATAAAAAAAGAGAATAAGTCTTGCTTATTCTCATATGTAGCAAGTTCCTGTAATCAGGTTTGTAGTTATCTACTTTATGCTATTAAAAACTTGTTCCATATAAACTATTTCCACTGCATCCACATCCGTTGTTGCAAGTGAATATTGGTTGTCTGCCATAAACTGGTACAGTAGGTACAGGGCAGTTGCTTAATCTGTTATATAAAGCATCTACTTCTGCTTCTTGACCTAATCTTAATGTGGCAGTTTGTGCTGTTTGACTTGCTTGTAAATCTTTCATTAAGATTTCTCTTTGTAAATCAGCAATTTTTTCGTTTTTAGCATCAATTTTGTCATTACATAATTGGTCTAATATTCTTTGAGTGTTTGCTGTTTGGCTAGAAATAATATCTCTAATACCATTGCTTAATGCTTCTCTATCAGCACAGTTTTCGCTAATAACAGTTGAGGTTAGATTAGCAATACCTAATCTGTTTTCACAGCAGCAATCAGCAAATTGTCTGCTTAAAGCAAAAGTATCTTGCATTTGATTTACTGCTCTATTATTGGCTGCAATTTCGCTTGAATAGAAACCATTACTAATCGCACTTGTTATGTCGCTTGTGCTATTGCATAGTTGGTTAGATAGTGAATAAATACCATCTCTAGTTCCTTCTATTTGGTTGCTCAAATGTAATGAATTAAAGCCATCAGTAGTATTATTCATAATGTCTTTTTGACCGTTGCTTAACCAAGCATAACCATTATCAAAGCCGTTATTTCCGAAGAAACCACCGTTTCCGTTTCCATTATTACCCCATATTAAGGCAAGTAAAACGATTAACCAAATAGCACCATCTGAACCAAAACCACCAAATCCACCACCACCAAATCCTGACATTACTGGATATGGATAAGCAAAACCACCATTATTATTTGTGGCTAAATCCACTGTTGGAACTATTCCTGAATTTCCGTTCATGTTTTTTTCTCCTTTCTAAATATTTATTTATATCAACACTATCTTGTGTTAATACCTTTCATCATAGAATCCCACTGTTGTCTTTGTTCAGGACTAAAACCCCCTATGACTTTGTTTAAATATTCGTTTGGATTTTCATTATTTTTTCTTGCTTGTTGAAACTCGTTGTATGCTTGTGGGTTTACTCTCTTTAACTGGTTCTCCATCTGTCTCATCATTCCATTCGGTATCTGTTGTATTTTTTGATTCAACAGCATTTGTAATATGTTCATCATATTTCCTCATTTCTTTCTTTAATTCGTTTAATTGTGTTTGTAGTAATTCTATTTGTAAGTCTTTTTCATCTTTTGGAATAATTTCGTTAAGTTCATAAGTCTTTATTCCACCCCTAGTATTTTTAATCCATACAATACTCATATCTTTACTAAAATATGGTGTTTCGCCTATTACTTGTTCCCTTTGTACTACTTCCATAGATGCTGCATATTTGATAACATCTCTATTAGTAGGGGCTAATTGAAAGTTTTGGGTCAAATT
>JAFRKG010000130.1 GCA_017431845.1 Methanosphaera sp.
CTGCTTATAGACTTTGAAAGTTTTCTTAGCAGAAACCCCGTTATAATTCTTATTACCATTATAAGATACTGTTACATTATTAGTGCCCACAGTCTTAGCAGCCACAGTGTATGTGAATTTACCACCAGCAACAGTCTTAACTTTAACAGTTTTACCATTAATGTCCAGGTTCAAGAGAGTATTAGCAATAAGTTTACCATTAGCATCACTTAAAACACCAGTAATTTTTACTTTATCACCATAATACACAGATTTAATACTATCAAGTTTTAGCACGAGATTCTGACGTGTCACCTTAAATGTTGTAGTGTTCTCAGCATAATTATACTTATTATCAGCATCAAAAGACACAACCACAGTATTATCACCAACAACAGAAGCACGAACTGTTAAATTATATACTCCATCTTTATCAGTGGTGACTTTCTGAGCAATACCACCAACACTCACACTAACAGGACTAGAAGCAATAACATTACCATCACAATCACTAAGCTTACCAGAAATAGTTACATTCTGACCAAACCTAGCACCAGGAATACTATTTATTGTTATAACAGTATTCTTAGCCACACTATCCTCCAATTGTTTAAGAATAGCATCCAACTTATCATTCAACTGCTTATTCTGGTCCTGTAATGCTTTATTCTGTTCTTTCAAATCATTATTTGAATCTATTAAATCCTTAGTAGTGTTGGTTAATTGTTCTTTAAGTTCATCATTAGCTTTAGATAAGTTATCTAACTGTTTCTGTGCATCCTTGTTCTGTTCCTGTAATGCCTTATTAGCATCAGTTAAATTCTTAGCAGTATTATCTAATTTGTCATTTAACTCTTTGTTTTGTTCCTGTAAGTCATTGTTTTGTTGTGTTAAATTATTTTTAGTATCATTTAATTGTTTAGATAAATCATTATTATCTTTTGTTAAGTTATCTAATTGTTCTTTTAGTTCATTATTAGCCTGTGTAATATTATCCAATTGTTCATTTGTTTTATTGTTCTGTTCTTGTAATTGTTCCAGTTGTTCTTGTAGTTTCTCGTTTTCTTTCTGTAAGTCATCTAACCTGTTTAGTACTTCGTTCATTTCACGATCAGTATCACGGATAGTAACATCCTTACTAGCACTACTACCATAAACATCAACCGTACCATCGAATGTTACGGTGAGACTGTTTACACCAAGTCCTGGAGTGTAAGTGTAATTATATTCACCATCATCATTAGTAGTTACAATTACTTTAGAACCGTTAAGGTTTAATGTAAGATTAGCACTACTAATAGGAGTATTTTTACTGTCCACGAGTCTACCTGTGATAACTAACTCTTCACCATACAATGGACTATTAGTCTCCAATGATATAGTACTGTTTAACATCTGAGTAATTTTCACATTACGCACAAAATCATTATAATAATAACTGCCCGTGAAGTTAGCTACCAAATACTCACTAGTGTAATCATCAGGTATTGTAACTGTTGCAGTGTAAACACCATTAGACACACGACCACTTGCAAGCTGAGTACCATCAAGTGTAGTGATTGTTACCTTACCATCAGTTACGTTACTGTTAAGATCATCAGTTAAAGCTAAGTTAATATTAGCAGTAGAACCTTCAACAGTTACACTTGGTGTGACATGTATGTCTGCCTTGGATGTGTTTAAAGTTATGGTTGTAGAGTTACTGTTATATGCCTCAGTAATAGGGAAAGCTACAATTATTTTACCTGCATCAAGCCATTCATTTGTTACAAGTTCTTCAATTGTAGCAACACCATTTTCAGTTTGTGCTGTGTAGGATGAACGGCCAACAGTAAATGTAACATTAGTATCCTGTACAGGATTACCATTCTGGTTAAGGAAAGTTGCAGTAACCGTTGCCTTCTCGTTAAGTTTAGCAGTGAATTCATCCAAAGAGATTGAAACATTGGACTTAACTACATTCACACTAATTGATGAAACATTATTTGCATATCTGATTCCATCATAGTACCATACCTTAAGAGGAACACTACCAAATGAAGATTTATTAGTATTTACTTCCAATGTTATTTGACCGTTTACTAATGGCTTAATACCCTGAAGAATTCCATCAAGGTAAACTTCAACATAACCCTTATCAACAGGAGTATTATTCAATAAGTTATAAACTGTTACAGTAACATTACTAACATCATTTTTAAATAAGGATTCATCAGCAACTATTTCAATACTGGTATTATATGCTGCACCATTATCTTCTACAATATTATCTCCGCCAACAACACTATCATCACCTAATAATGTACTGGCAGTTAACAAGTTATTTCTAACAGTGTTACTATTTGACTCATCATCAAATACAATAGTGTTGTCTGCAGCAGTAATTATTTGGTTGTTTTCAATATTTATTAACCTACCTGAACTAATTGTTAATGGAGTTTCTTCGGAATTAAATATATTATCTTCAAATAATATTCCTTTAACACCATTTAATTTAACTTTACTATTAAATACACTGCTTTCAAAAGTTATGTAGTCATTATTGACTTCAACTTCATTCATAAATGTACAATTAGCAAAATAAATATTTGCATCATTAATCGTGACTTTTCCTTTAAAAGTAATACCCTTCACAACAGACCCTTGAGAAGATTCATTAAAAATAACCGGATAATCGATATAAGCTTCAGGGAATAGTCCTTCAATAGTTATGGGATTAGTAAAATTTATAGAATTTATTCCTACAGAGTACGATTTCATAAAATAAACAATGGAACCAGCAGGTAAAGTATCAATCTGTAAATGTTGGTAAGTTAAAGTATCTCCAGCATAAATATTATCTTTAGGATATTGATAAACTTTATTATAAACAAATATTGTTGAATTAATAACTTCAGTAGGTTCTCTCGTTGTTTTATAAACTGTTGAATTAATTATATATGATTGAGTTGTACCACCCATTGTTTTTTCAGGCATTATTTTACAATTTATAACTGTCTGTATTATATCAATGGAAATACTATTTGTACTGTTAATAATTGTTAATGCATCTGTTTTGGCAAATACTTTATTTTTATCCGCTATTATCACATCAGTTATATTAATATTGTCAAATACTAAAATATCACCACTACTAAATATACCTTTATTCACATCATAATAAGGTTTACCAGCTGAAAGTCCCCTATAAGAGAAATATTTTTCAAAGTTATCATCATCAATATAGAATAGTCTTGAGATATCTTCACTATTATTTATTGATGTGATTTCTGTTGAATTTGATATCGCATTTTCTCCTCTTCCAAGATAACCTGCAATTTTATTATTATTTAATGTATTGTTGTTACCGGATATTGTAACAGCATAATCCTCATTTGAATATATTTCATTATTATCTAATACATTATTATCTCCAGTAACTGTTACACTATTTGCAGTATTGTTTTCAAATACCACATTATTTAGAATAGTTACTGTATTATATTTATTATTGTATGCAGATACTTGTTTGAGTGTTGCCCCTCCATAGAATGTATTGTTTGATACTATTCCAGGAAATACTAATTGTGGGGTGTTTCTAGCAATAGTGTTATTATTAAATATTATACCATCAATATTTGTTTCAAAATCATAATCAACATCAGCATATTGTGCCATTACGGGATAATTTGTATCAATATAATTGTTTTCAATAATATGACCTTTTCCTTCTAGTACAAGACCATAACATGTAGCTTCACCAGCAGGTATGCCTTTAGTTAGTAATTTGTTATTTCGGATTGTGATGTTTATGTTTGACATAGGTTGAGCATATCTTACATTATATGTGGTTAAGTAAAGAAGATTACCTATTAGTTCATAAGTATTATTACCTTTTACCCCTTCAATCGTATTATTTTCAAATAAACAATTATATGCAGCAGCAAATACAACATTACTATGACCACCGTTATTTTCAGTTCTGAAATAACTATTAGTAATAGAAATATTTTCAGAACCTTCACGAATACTCACAGCACCTACCCCTTTACCAATTGCTTGACCAATATTAATAGAATTAATATTATCTATATGTATATTAGATGTATTTTCAATTCTCAAATGAGTATTATGGAAAGTTATACCAGTAACATTACTTCCAGAACCACCTTTTGATATATAGAATATGCCCCCTTCATAACTACCGTAAGTATCAGTTGAAATAGTTTTAAAATCAATATACCCTTCACCATTTGAAGATATTATATTCACAGGTTTATCGACTTCCAAAGAAAATCTACTTCCATCCAATTTACCCGTTATATCAATAGTATCTCCTTCAGATACATTTTCATTAAATTTACCATTTGTAACATAATCGTCAAAGTTAGTAGAATCAATATTGATTGTTTTAGAAATTTTTTCTATATTATTTGTGTTTTCATTATTCACTTCAGTCACACTATCTTCAATAGTGGATGAATACTGTGTAGTACTGCCCGTTTGATTTATATTATCTGTAGCAGAACACACAGTTGAAAAAATTAATAAAAAAGATAAAATGAATAAAGAAAACATTAAAATTCTTTTATTCATAATATCTAATTATTATTATTAATGTTTTGTCCACCTAAAGTATCATCATATACTGAATCGTTACCTTGTCTAATTAGAGGATCGGATGAATACAATGTATTGTTTATTACATCAATAGAATCACAATCTTCTTCAATGATTACACAATACGTGCTATTATTGTTAGTAGTATCAGTTACTGTAATCGAATTGTTATCAATGATTATATCTGAGGAATAATCAACAATTTTGATTCCAGTTGTTTCAGGATATACTGCTTCATATATACTATTATTTAATGTTCTTGTATTTCCAGTTACTCTGAATATATTATTGGTAATGTTGTTACAGCTTGAATTGTATATTCCTAAGGCCATTACAACATTTCCAGTTATTGATGCGTTGTTGTATTGTATTATTGTATTATCTGCATTACTGAGTTCGTATGCGTATGCAACTGTTGAGTCAAGTGTTACATTGTTGTATTCTACTATATTGCCTGTAGCTTCACTGGTACTTGCTCCCCAAGTTCCTGTTAGTACTGCTACTCCGTATGCGAATGCTTCGTAACTTGCACCTTGACCTGATTCTTCACTGCAGGTTCCTTCGATTTTGTTTTTACGTACTGTTGAGTTTGTTACTGATGATAATTGTACTCCACAAATATAGTTGGATCCGGTTAATGTTATGTTGTTTTCTTCTACTGTTATGTTGTTGTCAAACTCACTTAGTGATATTGCATAGATGTATTCTGATCCAGTTACTGTTATGACATTTTGTTTTACTGTGTCATTTTGTGAGCCACCTTTTACGGTTATTGCTTCCATTGTACTGTATCCAAATGGATATGCAGTTGTAACATTTTGTAAGTTTAATGTATTGCCTTTTATGCAGGATGTATTTACATTGTTAAATACTATTCCTGAGAATTTGATTGCTCCTACTCCGGTTTCCCAACCCATCATTTGTGGAACACCTATTTCATTAATAGTGTTACCACAGATGCATGTGTTGTTTGAGTTAATTACGTTGATTCCGAATGTTTCTTCTGACACATTTTTGAATACGTTTATTGTATTGCCTGATATGCATGAAACATTAGTTGAAGTAATAGTTATTGGGTTTCCATTAGTATTTGTATTGTTGAATATTAAGTTTGATATTTTTATGTTTTTTCCACTTAATGTGAATGTTGTATTGTAAAATATTGCGTTATTTGCTGAACTTGTGAATACAACAGTATCTAAATTTTCAAAGTTATAATTTTTATTTGTGAATGTACCACTAAAATCATATGTGGTATCATTTTGAACTGTTAAAGTAGTATCCGGTGTAACAGTTGAAGTATTACTTGGATTAATAGGACATGTACATCCACAATCCGTATCCGTTACATCAGATTCTACATCCACTACTTCGGGTGTAGTTGCTTCAATAGTATCTATACTAGGTGTTGTTACTTCATTTGTTGTGTCTTGTGTGACTTCTGCAGCCATTGCTACTGACATAAACATTATCAGCAATAATCCTAGTAAGGATATTTTAATGGTTTTATTTGCCATACAGTTTCCTCCTATTAATTTGAGACATAAAATTTTGTTACTATTCATTGTTTTATCTAATAGTAACTTCTTTAATAGGATTCCTTTGAAGATTATATCGTAGTTTTGAAAAAATAATGTATTTCTAATAATTTAATTTTCTTGTATTTTTTTAATTATTAGTTTATTATTTTTTGTAGTTATTGGATTTATCTTCTTAGGGTTATCCTATAACTTAATAAAATAGGAAGGAAAAAGTTATTATTGTTAGAATCATTTTTTGTTATAAAAATTTTTCTAATTAGTATTGGTAGTAATATGTGTTCAAAAGCTTTATATACTGTTACTACCAAACTTAATAGTAACGATTTCTTCTTATTTATTAAGTTAATACATAGTTTGTCCCCCCCTCCCTATAAATGTTTCTATTTACTTGTTTTTAAAAATTAATTAATTTTTCTTAGTTTTAGCTAAAAATAACTGATATCCTTAGAATAATTTTTTTGACTTGTTAAGTTTGACTATTCAAAAAAATAAGAGTTTTTATCAAGAATTTATTATAATTTTATAATTTTTTAAAAATTATGATATATTTTATTTCATGAAAATTTAAAAAAAATAGTATATAGTATATTTATTATATCTAAAATCAGTTGCATCGTTTTTTTGAAATAATAATGAGAGAAAAAAATAAACCAAAAAAAGTTTCAATATAACCACCAGATAAAATACTAAAAAGTATAATTAAAATAACGGTCCTTAAAACAAATATAATCTGTCAAAAAGGATATGTATTTAGAAGAAAAATGTTAAATTAAAACATTATCCTATAAAATAAGGAAACATCATTAAAATTTTATCCTCCCCGAGTATAAAAGAATGATGAGAATTATAATTCTAAGGAGAGAATAATTAGAAAGTTATCTCTTGAATTTTGTTTTTTTTTTGCTTCGGTCGGATAAGTCAGAGAGATTGCTCTCTCTTGTCGGATAAGATTGGAGGATTGCTCCTCCGCACTCTCCTTGGAACTGTACGTGTCCGTTTCCAAACATACAGCTCGAGCAAACGTTTATCCAAGACGTAAAGGCATC
>JAFRKG010000131.1 GCA_017431845.1 Methanosphaera sp.
AAAATGAAGACAAAAAAGATAATGCTAATACTGTCTATCGTCTTTGTTTTTCTTTTAATCATCGGATCTGCAAGTGCGGCAGATGATATAAAAGTTAATCAAACAGATAGTATTGGCGATGAGGTTTTAACATCAGATAATGATGTTGATTTAGTATCAACTGAGGATAATGATGAAAACACAGATGTACTGACAGATGATAATACTGTTGGTTCATTCAGTGAACTGGAACAATATATTAATGATAATAAAGGATACGAAAAAACTGTATACTTAAATAAAGATTATACTTTTAACAATGAAACCGATTCCAATTACAATATTGGGGGGATATACTTGAGTACTTTTGTTAATATTGATGGTCAAGGACACACAATTGATGCAAAAGGGACACAATATATTTTCAATACCATTGGAAAACAAATTACATTAAAAAATATAGTCTTTAAGAACACAAACAATAGTGCGATTAAGGTGGACAGTTCTGATGTAAATATTTTTGATTGTACATTTGATAACAATAATGATAGGGCTATAAGGATAACAGTATCAGCCCTTAATTGTATTGTTGATTCATGTACTTTTATTAATGGACAGGGAATATTAATTAATGCATATGAAACTGTGATATCTAATTCTATATTCAAAAATAATTCTGCAACTAATGGTGGAGCAATTAACGTAAATTCTAATAACTCACGTATTATTAACTGTATATTTACAGACAATATAGCAGAGAATGGTGGTGCAATATACTTTTCTTTTGTTTCACCAGAGGATGTTAATGAAACAAATGCTGTTTTATACATTACTGGGTCAAGATTTGAAGGCAATAAAGCAAATACTGGAGGGGCAATAGACAATCATAGATCTAAATCTCCTAATACTGATGATAAAAAATATTTAATTGAAGGTAATGAAGTTATTATTTCACACTCAACATTTGGAGATAATTATGCTGTGAATAATCCACAAATTTTTGGAAAATATACTTCAGATAATACTATTGGACAGGGAATATTTTTAGAACCTCTATCTGAACTTTTTATTAATTTAAAAGATAATAGTATTGTTAATATTAATCAGGATTATACACTTCAAGCAGGACCAATTTTAATAACTGCAAATAATGTAACAATAAATGGAAATAATCATATCATCGATGCCAATGGTTTTTCAGCGATAAAATTCATGCCTACATTACATTATGGAAGAATTATAATTAATAAGTTAACTATTAAAAAGTCAAATGGTTCTGCATTATATTTATATTCAGGACATACCATGGGATCTATAAACTATTGTAACTTTATTAATAATTCTGCAGATAATGGTGGATCTATATATATATATATCAGGTAAACATTATACTAACGATCATAGAAATAATTTTACTATTAATTATTGTTCTTTTGTTAATAATTCTGCAATTAATGGAGGCGCAATTTATTTAAGTGCATCATCTGATCTTAAGATAAATTATTCAAATTTCACTTTGAATAGTGCTACTGTAGGTGGTGCAGTATATTCTGCTTTTGGAGGACAGCGTTTTTATTTTACTTATTGTAGATACATTAATAATACTGCATCATCGTATGGTTGTATATATTTTGGTAATAATGAACTAGATAGTTCAAACTCTTATACTCAAAGTTATTTTATAAATAATACTGCATTATACACATCTTATGGTGTTCCAGAAAGCAATTGGGTAAAGCAAAACGGTAAGAATTATTATGAGAATAATTTTATTATTCCTACTGATTTTTCCGATTTTTTTAAAAATATAATTACCAATCAAATTATTGTAATTCCGACTGGAAATTATAGTTCATATACTATCCAATTATTAAAAAATAATTTAACAATTGATGGTAATGGAAGTATAGTAAATGCAAATGGTATGTGTTTATTTGATGTTGGAAAAAATTATGTTTTATCACTTAAAAATATGATAATTGTAAATGGAACTATTTCTGTTGAAGCTAACTCTTTATCACTGGATAATGTAACTTTCATAAACTGTACGCTTCCAATTAAGTTAACTTCAATATGGGACAGTTTTAATACAAATTATAAAATTTCTAATTCAAAATTTATCAATTGTTCAAAAATTTTAATTGTAGGCAATCATTATAATATTAATTTATCAAACATAACAATTGATGGTATACAATACACAAGTGACTTATTTGAGATTTTTTCTCAAACATTAAGTGATGATATTACAATTCCTTTTGGTTATTATGATACATTATGTCCAATTGTTATCCAAGGAGATAATCTTACTATAAATGGTAATGGATCCACAATGAATTCTTTAAGTGGTCAAACTATTTTTTATATTACTGGAAAGAATGTTAAATTAACTAATTTCAAATTCCAAAATGCTACAAGTTATGCAGTAGTATTTTATGGTTATGGACAAATCGTTCCAACTAATGGCTTTAATCAAACTAAATTTATTGGTGCTATTGAAAATATTACTATTATTAATGGTGGGGGAGTATCATTTGTTTCTAATGGTACTGTATCAAATTCTTTATTCAATACATTTGAAGGAAAAACTGCAATTAATTTTAAAACAAATGGTATTGTATCCAATTCTAATTTTGAAAGTAATTCACAAGAATCTAGTGGTCACGCAATTGTTGTTGTTTCTGATGTAATAATTTCCGATTCCAATTTTACAAATTATCGCTTAATAGATGATAAAGGTGCTTCAGTAAATGTTGGAAGGAATGCTGATATAAGTAATTGTAATTTTATTAACTCTGTTTCATTAGTTGGTGGTGCAATTTATCAATCTAATCCATCTGGTGTTGTTAATATATCAAAATCTTCTTTTGAAAATTGTAAAGCTTATAGTGCAGGTGGTGCAATCTATTGTGAAGGAACACTAATTATGGATGGCAATGAATTCAACAATAACACTGCAGATAACTGCGCAGGATTTTTAGCTAGAGGTTTAACTTTAACCAACAGTAATTTCACCAATAACGATGCTACACTTGGTGGTGCAGGATCAGTTGATGGTGATGATACTTTTATCGAAAATTGTCAGTTCGTTGACAATAATGCGGTAGTTGGTGGAGGACTAAACCTCCAAGGTAAAAATGGTACTGTTAAAGATTGTTCTTTCATTAATAACACTGCTAGTGCTGTTTCCAGTGCATTAATGATTTCTGGTGATGGTGCTAATTTAGTTGGTTGTACTGTTGAAGGATCTAGCGCTCCTGATGGTGCTGCAATTAAAATTGAAGGAAATGGTGCAGATATTAAGGATTGTACTTTTAAAGATAATACTGCAACCAGTGATGGTGGTAGTATGCTTACTGTTGACGGTAACGGAACCACTTTGGAAAAAGTTAATGTGACTGGTAATAAAGGTAATGGAATCACATTAAACGGTGATAATGCAACAATCAAAGACAACATTATCTCTGGAAATGAATGTACTGCTATTACTGTTAATGGTAAGAATGCTAAAGTTGAAAACACAACAGTCACTAGTAATAATGGTGATGCAATTGTAGTTAACGGTAATAATGCTAATTTCACTGGTAACACCGTTTCAGGCAATAATGGTACTGCCATGACCATAAACGGTAATGATGTTGTTGTTGAAGATACTAAATTCACTGGTAATGATGGTGATGCAGTTGTAATTAAAGGTAATGGATCAACATTCAAAGACAATGCTATTGCCGATAACAATGGTACTGCATTAACTATTGACGGTAATGGTGCTACTGTTGAAAAGACAACTATTACTGGTAATGATGGTAAAGGTATCGTTGTTAACGGTAATGGAACTAGCGTTAAAGAAAACACAGTTTCCAATAATACTGGTACTGGTATTGTATTAAATGGTAATGACTTGAATATTACAGGCAATACATTAGGCAATAATTCAAACACTACTGGTGATATTAGTATTGGTGAAAACAGTGACATGAATACTCCAGAGAAAAAAGAAGAATTACTCAAAGAAAATACTGGAGTAGAAACATTCTCAACAGAATCTGATTTAAATGTTATTGTAAGTCCAAAGACTATCCACGATGATGAAAATATTACATTAACTATTACTATGGCCACCGGTGCAGGAACTGCAAGAATAATATTCAACAGTAAAGAATATAATTTAACCACTGATACAGTATTGATTATTAATCCGTTAGTTGCTGGTGATTATAATATCACTGTAGAATTCACACCTAATACTGGATTCACACCTGTTGATTCATATGTTATTCCAGTACATGTTCAAAATTGGAACTTTACTGAATTACAAGAGTTAATTAATAATCCTGATGAAAACGGTATCGTTAATTTAGGTAATCATACTTTCGTTCGCCAAGAAGGTGAATCACCAATAAATGTGCCTAGTG
>JAFRKG010000132.1 GCA_017431845.1 Methanosphaera sp.
AGTAACTTTATCATCTAGTGTTGTGAGTTCTAATAATTTAGTAATTAATGAAGGTATTGTGACTTTCATGGATAATGGTAATGTTATTGGTTTAGCTAAAGTTGTTGATGGGGTTGCTAGTTTATCGTACACTCCAAATATTGCTGGTGAGCATTTGATTTCTGCTGTTTATAATGGTGATAATTATTTGAGTTCTAGTGGTTCTGCTAGTTTGTTGGTTGATTCTGCTAGTGTTGATGTTAGTGCAGGTAATGGTATTGTTGGTTTTAACAGTACTTTTGTTTCTAATGTTAAAGGTTTGTTTAGTATTATTAATGAAGGATTTGTTAGTTTTTATGTTGATGGTGTTTTTGTTGGAAAAGCATCTGTTGTTAATGGTGTTGCTAGTTTGACTTATACTCCTTTGCTTGCAGGTAATTTCATGCTTAAAGCTGTCTATGGTGAAAGTGATAAATTTTCAACTGTTGAATCATCTACTATTTATAGGGTTAATCAAGCTAATAGTCAAATAGTGTTTAATGATGTTTTAGGTACAGTGTTCCATGAAGTAACTTTATCATCTAGTGTTGTGAGTTCTAATAATTTAGTAATTAATGAAGGTATTGTGACTTTCATGGATAATGGTAATGTTATTGGTTTAGCTAAAGTTGTTGATGGGGTTGCTAATTTATTTTATACTCCAACTACTTCTGGAGAACATATAATTTCAGCTACTTATATTGGAACAAACTATCTTGCTTCTAATAATAATTCATTGATTTCTATTGCTAAAGAAAACACACAAATCATATCATCTGGTGTTAGCACTGTTTATAATGGTGATAAATATTTGGTTGCTACTTTAAAAGATGCTCAAGGCAATCCAATTCATGGAGTAACTATTTCAGTTAATCTTAATGGTGTTAAAAAGTTAACTACTGATGTTAATGGTCAAGTTAAACTCACAACAAATGCATTAGCTCCAAAAACTTACACCACTACCATTGTATTTGCTGGTGATGATAATTATGTTGGATCTTCTGTCACTGTGAAAGTTACTGTTACAAAAGCAACTCCAAAGTTAACTGCAGTAGCAAAAACTTTTAAAGTTAGTGTAAAAACCAAACAATACACAGTTACTTTAAAAGACAATAAAAACAAAGCGATGAATAAAGCTAAAGTAACAATAAAAGTTAATGGTAAAACTTTTTCTGCTACAACTAATAGTAAAGGTCAAGCAACTTTCAAAATTACTAATTTGAATAAAAAATCAACCTTTAAAGCAGTAGTTACTTATGCTGCAACTTCTTGCTATAACAAAGTAACTAAGAATGTTAAAATTACTGTTAAGTAGATGATTTTTTTCATCTACAATTCTTATTTTTTTCAAATTAATCTATTTGATGCACATTTCAACATTATCATACTACTAATTTTTTTTACATAATTAGAAAATTACATTTTTAATTAATTATTTTGTAACTTTTACTAGAAACATTGTAAATATAGGGTGCTAGAAAATTCATGTTTGGAAATGGCATGAACCATTAATTATTTCACCAACTACCTCCCACAAATTGATTAAATTGTATGGGGTTGGCTTATATTTTATTATAAAAAAAATAGAGTCATATTAAATCATAAA
>JAFRKG010000133.1 GCA_017431845.1 Methanosphaera sp.
TAATCACGGAGGATAAAACTCATGTATGAAAGAAAGTTAATAATCATCTGTATAACGGCAATAACATGTGCAGCAATCTTATCATTCACAATCATCTCATACAATAATACAGCAAAAATTAATGAAACAGTTAATAATTCATCAAATAATACTACGAACATAACATTAAATGAATCAAAAAACCATACAAATAACACCACATCCACAACCACTAAGTCCACATCAAAAAGTAATTCAAAGAGCAGTTCAAAATCAAATTCAAATAATGGATACAAATGGTCCGCACAATATGGAGACTACATAAGAGAATACACAGACTCAGAGGGAGTTCAACACATAGAAAGTAAAGGCGGAATGAAAGAATCATATAATCCAAAAACAGGAGTTTACACATCAAATTTCTAAAAAATAACAATATTAAAAAACCCTTACTATAAAATACAAAAAAAATAATATAATACACATAATCACATTAACCAAAAGAAAAAGTGATGAATAACCATGATAAAAAATAACAACCTAATAATCATAGGAATAATTGCATCAATACTAGTAGGAATACTAGTTTATACTGGATTTGCAACACAAACAGTTAAAAATAACACAACAAACGCAACAGAAATAAATATCTCATTAAACAATAACACAACAAATAATTCATCAGAAAACGAAACAATAACTTACAAACCAACAACTAAAATAGAAAATAAATCAGAAGAAAATAAAAATTCACAGGTTACTGATAATCCATATGAACCCGGTCCTTATGAACCATACCCATATGATCCATATATTGATGATGATCCAAATAACAATCCTGGAAGCAGTTCAGATAGCAGTTCAAGTAGTGGATCTAGCAGTTCAAGTAGATCCAGCAGTTCAAGTAGTGGTTCAAGTAGTAGCTCCAGCAGTAATTAATAATACTAACTAAAAACAAGAAAAAAATATAAAACAATTCATCAAAAAAAAGGATATCTAAATAATCTAAAGGAAAAAGAATAAGGGAGTATCTTATCCTGCAATGTCAGAACCATAAAGCTCCCTTAATTTTCCCTGATCACTATCATAACTACTTCCAATCAGCTTACCATTAGTATCATACTGCCTGAAATTACCATCCTTATAGGTAACCTCCCGATAATAACTTCCATCACCAGCTTGTAAATTCTCCTTAACTTTTTCACTTTCAATCTCAGAACCAGAAGAAGATGATTTTTTCATAGAATTAGAATATTCTACACTACCTGTATCATTAGTACTGTTACTTGTCTCATTCAGGGAATAGTTAACCGAATTTACATTTATACTGGATAATATATGCTCCATATCCTCCTTATTTTTAGTAATTATGAAAACATTTTTATGCCCATAATTTGTAAGGTAAGTATAAACCTTCATAGTATCTGAATGATTATATGTAATGTTAGATTTTTGCTGTAATTGTGCTCCAATCTGGAAAGCATCCCGTGTACCAGCAAATGATGCTGCTTCACTCATATCACTTAAAGTAGCATCTGTACTGTCAAATACAAAGATTGCAACACCTTTCTCAGTATCATTATAGATACTGTAATGTTCTGTCTGATTTAATACTGTCACATTACTCTTAGGAACTTCAAAAGTCACACCATTCATTGTAATATTCATATACTCGGGAGATGAATTATACAATAAATAAGCTCCAGCTCCAATACAAAGTACTGCAACAATCACTCCTATTATAATTAAGCCTTCTTTTTTCATATATAATACTATAACAGGTATTAACTAAAATACTTATGTTAACTATAGTTATTATATAAATTTTATTTAATATGTCCAGATTAAATAATAAAACATAATATTTAAACACTAATATGATAGTTGTGTGATGTTATTATATGGTATCAGTTGTTAATATTGAAGAAATAAATTATTTTTTTTCATATATTTTCTTGTCTCATGTATATGTGGTGTTATCTTTTTCGTGTGTTTATACTTTTTTTTATCAGTTTTTAATGTTGTATAGGTCTTGTTGTATTGTTATTTCTTTGTGATGCTTTTTCCAGTATATGTACTGTATTCTTGAAGTAAATATTATTGTAATGTTCTCCTTTGACCTTTATTGTTTTTATAGGTGGTGTTTGTATTGTTTACGTAGTATCCTAATGGTTTTCTATTTGTTCTAAGATTAATATCTGTTTTTTAGTTATTATTGGTTAAAAAAAATTATTATTAATTTTATGAGTTTAATTTTGTTGATTTTTATCATAGGATTTGTATGTTTAGAAATAACTATAATCTGCTAATTATATTATAAATTATCAGATATTAATTATTCATTGTACATTATAAACAGTTTATGAATTTTTTTTGATACATAAAATATATTTATTAATAATAACATAATACATATCAATTAATTTTAGGAAAAGATATTCATCATACTCCTAAAAAAATGGGGATAATAAATTTTATATCTATTCTAAAGTTAATTAAAAAAAACACAAAAAGAATAGGAGGTAAGAAAAGTGTTGAAAAACAAGAAACTGGTACTAGTAGCATTAACAATAATACTACTAACATGTATCACAGCAGTAAACGCAACAGACATACAAAACAATGACACAACACCCGCAACAACAGTAACAACAACACACACAACACCAACAACAACCACGATTGACACAACACCAACACAAACAAGCAAACAACAATCATTGGAAACAAACACAACAAAAACAAAGGCTATAAACAAACAAACACAACAGAAAACCAAAGAAGCAGCAATAAACGATTACACAGAACTATATAATACATTAACAACAAGCACAGACACAGAATTAACAGTAGAACTAAACACAGAACAAACATACACAATAACACAAAACATAACATTAAACGAAGCAATCAACAAACTAACAATAGAAGGAAACAATGCAACAATAGACGGAGACAACAAATACAATTTCCTAACAATAAACCATAAATGTGATCTAACAATAAACAATCTCACACTAACACACTGCCTAGCAAACGACACAAACACAAATGTAGACGGTAATGTTAATGGTGCAATATACCAGAAAGATGGAACAATAACAATAAAAAACTCACACTTCAACAATAACAAAGCAACAAGTGAAAACAATAACATACGCGGTGGAGTAATAAGCTTCTATGGAACAAAAATGAACATAGAAAAATCCACATTCGAATCAAACGAAATAAACAGTAAATATTATGAAGCAATGGGTGGAGCAATCTACTATAAAGTAAATGAAAATGAATATCATGGCTTCTTAAATATAACAGAAAGCAACTTCACAGATAACAATATAAAAAATGTTTATGAAGAAGATGTAACTGCAGAAGGTGGAGCCATATACTATGATAATAACAATGGACGAAATAGTTTAACCATTACAAGATCAAAATTTGATAACAATCAAATAAAAACAGTAAGTAATGGTGAAGGGGGATCATCTTTCACAAGTAATGGAGGAGCACTATACTACAGTGCAAAGGATTTAGATGATGTTAATATATCTGATTCTAGTTTCACTGGTAATGGCATTGTTAATGTGAATGAAACAACTGGTGAATATGATTCATATGATGGTGAATCCAGTGGTGGAGCAATAGACATTACTTTCGGTAGTCCTAGTATGGGTCTTGTATTTACTGTTGTTAATAATAGTTTCACTGATAATGGTATTAGTAACCAGAAAACACTTGGTACTGGAACTGCTAGTGGTGGTGCTTTAAGCATAAGTAGTACTTCGAGTTCGGATATTGTTCCTGTCTTGAATTTATCTGATAATGTGTTCTCACATAACACTTTGAATAATTTCAGAGAATCCTACGGTGGAGCAGTATATACTGGTGGATCACAATATTCATATTTAACTGTTAAAACGACTATATGTAACAGTAATTTCACATCAAATTCTATTAATGGTGAAAATGCTGAAAGAGTATATGGTGGTGCTGTAAGTCTTTCAGGATTATTAAAGATTAGTAAATCTAACTTCCAAGATAATACTATTAAGGCAAAGATAAATGAAGATTTTAATGGAATGTTTGGAGTAAACTACAAAGGTGGAGCTATAACTATTGAAAATAAACAAAATCTTAAAGTAGATAGTAATGATTTTGTTATTGATGAATCTAACTTTACAGGTAATAAAATTACTGCTAACTGTCCAAGTGAGACTCTATATGTAATGGGTGGAGGAATATATTACGAAAATAATTTTATGCTTGAATCCAAAACTTCTACTTTGACAGTTAATAATTCATATTTCAAAGATAATACAATAACAAGTACTTGTAAAAATCCTATAGAAGGAATTGGTGGAGTATTATACTATTATCAATATGATTATTCTCCATCCAGATTAAATATAATTAATTCTGAATTCGAGGATAATCATGTTAAAACTGTACATAATGGTGAAAGTGGATCCTTTAATAGTTATGGTGGAGGATTATATTACAATGTTTATCAGTTAGATGATGTTAATATATCCAATTCAAAGTTCACAAGTAATGGCATTGTTAATGTGAATGAAACAACTGGTGAATATGATTCATATGATGGTGAATCCAGTGGTGGAGCAATAGACATTACTTTTATGAATATAGGTAATAATCTTGTATTTACTGTTGTTAATAATAGTTTCACTGATAATGGTATTAGTAACCAGAAAACATTTGGAGCTGGAACTGCTAGTGGTGGTGCTTTAAGCATAAGTAGTACTTCTAGTTCGGATATTGTTCCTGTCTTGAATTTATCTGATAATGTGTTCTCACATAACACTTTGAATAATTTCAGAAAATCACATGGTGGAGCAGTATATACTGGTGGATCACAAAATTCATATTTAACTGTTAAAACGACTATATGTAACAGTAATTTCACATCAAATTCTATTAATGGTGAAAATGCTGAAAGAGTATATGGTGGTGCTGTAA
>JAFRKG010000134.1 GCA_017431845.1 Methanosphaera sp.
AAAAATTTTAATATTATTTTAAAAATACTTAATAAAGATATATATCTTTAAAGAAGTTAATAAAACTAACTATAACAAAGGCCATATGAATTAATAAACACTAAATAAAGAAAAAATAAGAAATAATAAGAAAAAATATACAAAATTCCAAAAAATAAAGAGAAAAATATAAAATAAACTAATATAAATAATCAAAACAGAAAAAATATAAAAAAAAGATATAAAATAAACAAAAAAAAATTAGGGAAAACAAATTAATACTATCTCTTTCCACGCAATTTAAGAACAACCAATTCAGAATCAGTACCCCACCTCATAGGAAAATCCATACAACCCACACCAGTAGTAACATGAAGATAATGATTCAAATCATCCCTGAACAAGCCCATATTATGACCCTCATAGAAAAGGTTTCCAAAGAATATCACAGGATAAAACTGGCCACCATGAGTATGACCAGACAACTGAATATCAAAGCCTAACTGTGACAATTCATCCCAACCATTAGGAATATGGTAATTCACAATATTAACCTTATCATCATCAATAAAGGATAACAATTCATCTCTACCTGGCATTTCAATATCACCAAAGCTGTAACTTAGACCATAGATGTTCAGGTCATCAAAGATCATTCCACTATTTTCTAGTACAATGATACCTGCCTTCCTGCAGGCAGCATGAACGCTTTCAATAGTCTGGTAATAATCATGATTACCTGAAGTGAAAATGATTGGCATATCTACATTCCCTAATGCTAACAAGTCATCCTCCTCCACGGCACATGAACCATCAGCCAAGTCACCAGAGATAATGGCCAAATCACAAGTATCAGATAAAGCATCTAGTTTTCTTGCTAAATTAGAAATGGACTTTTTATGCATAATAGATCCGAAATGAACATCGGATAAATGAACAATATTATAATCCTTGCCTAGGTTATCAAACTCTAATACTCGTTCCTTGATTACTATCTTATGTGCATTATAATAACTGTAGGCTCCTATAACTGGTATTGTTAATAGTAGGCAGATGATTAATGTTTTAGGTATTTTAATAAGGAATCCTAGGATAAACAGTATTGCCGAATAGATTATTAGCATTACCAGTACCCACTCCCATACTCCAAACAGTCTTGTTAAACAACGTCCGAGCATTGATGATTTTTCTTTTTCAAAGAACATTGGCACAACATGAATACTCCACATGAACAATACGAACAATAATATGTAAAGAGTAGCCTTAACTTCTAATAGGGAAGAAATATAATTTAACACCAGATATGAGATTAGTGCATAAAATGGTGAACTCATTAAGACTCTTCTAGTTCTGAAACTCATAAATGTATTCTCCTATACAATATAATATAAGTTGTAATATTTAAAAAGATTACTCCTCTGGATTTATATATTAATCACAATAATTTAATAAGATGTGTTATATACAAATATATGTGATTGAATTTATATAATAATATGACAATCAAAGACTTCACTATAAATGTGATGATAAGATAAGTGCAAATAATATTTACAGATATATTTTCAATTCAAATAAAACGATTTGGTGATAATAATGGAATTAACAGAAATAATAATGGATTCTATTATCTATCCTACACAAAACATTAAAGCATTAGCAATATACTTATTAATTGGTATAATTGTGGGAGTTGTAGCTTTTGCTACAGGAGCCAGTTCTGTTTTTGTATCAGTATTAACCGGAGCTAAACATGGTATCAATGGTGCAGGAATCATAGTATTACTGATAGGTATCATCCTATTATTAGCTTTATACTGTTTTGTTCAGGGATATGGTATGGATATAATTAAGACAGGTATTTTAAGGACTCAGGAAGCACCAGGAATAGATTTTGAAAGACAATTAACTAACGGATTTAATTGCTTAATAGTTACCATAGTATATATGATTATACCATTAGTATTAACATATATTATAGGTTTATTCTTAAGATCATGGTTAACAATGATAATAGCATTAATTCTTTTTGTCATATTTATGTTTGCTATGACTATGGCACAATGTAGGCTAGCAGATACTAATAATTTAGGTTATGCCTTAAATGTTCAGGGTGCAATCAGTGATATGCAAAATATAGGAGTGCCTAAAGTAGTTATGACTATTGTTGCAGTATTACTTGTGGATATGGTTATACAGTTGATTGTAGGGGGAATCTTTGGATTATTTGGTTCCCAGATGTTAACTTCTATGATTACTAGTCTAGTAAGTATTTACCTTATTTTCTATCAAAACAGAGCTGTAGGATTACTATATTCAGAGAAAAGATAATTCTTTTCACACACACTTTTTTTTTAGTAAATTTTTATTTTAACCCTTTTTAGTAAATATATAATATTACATGTATATGTAGTAGTCTAATTTTGATATAAATAGTAAGTTACAGTAAGTCAATAATAACTATAGAATAAAACGAGGATAAACAAAAGTTATTGTAAAAAAAAGAAGATTTAAAAAAAGAATATATCAATTATTCTTTTATCATTTGAGCTAATTTTTTACCTAATTCATAACATTTTTCATAATCACTTTCATCAGGCACATAAATTTCTTCAACAGACTCATCCTCTAATACATCAAATCCTGCATCAGTAAGACTTGCTGTAAGACTAGGGATTGCTCCTCCAGCCCAACCTTTAGATGAGAATAAAGCGGCAATTTTACGTACACCCGTATTAGCAGGACTTACACATTTAAGGTAAGCTAGAAGGTTACCAATTTTAGGATAAGGATTGTTCATCATTGTAGGAACACCTAACACTATAGCTTTACTGTCAAGGATATCTGCTAGAATGTCAGATTCAGGATCATACCTGATAAAGTGCATTTTAGCTTCCACTCCTTCTGACATTATACCTTCAGCGATTTGATGAGCCATTTTCTGTGTGGAATGATGCATTGTTTCATAGATTACTGTAATTTTTTCATCAGCTTCTCCTTTAGCCCATTTAGCGTATAAGTCTACAATTTTTCCTGGTTCTTTCCATATTTGTCCATGACATGGTGCAATCATTGTAAGGTTGTCAAGGTAACCTGCTTCTGTCATTTCCTGTACTTTACCAAGTACCATAGGTGCTGATAATTGAACTAGGTTTGCATAGAATCTTTTTGAATGTAATTCAAGGTATCCTGGGTCAATATCTACATCGAATCTTTTACTTTCACATATGTGTTGACCGAAAGCATCATTGGAGAAGAGTATGCCTTCTTCATTGTATAATGTGAAGTTGCTGTCAGGCCAGTGTAGCATTGGTGCATTGACGAATGTGAATGTTTTACCACCAAGGTCTAATGTGTCACCAGTTTTTATTACGTTTAGTTTTTGTTCTGCCATACAGTGGTGTTGTCTTCTGATACCTACACTTGCTGCCTGTGTACAGTAGCATTCTACGTCAGGGCATTGTTCTAGGAATTCTGGTATGGAACCGATGTGATCGTTTTCGATGTGGTTTATTATCAGTGCATCTATTTTTATGTCTTTTTCTTCTTTTTTGAATGCGTCTTCTATTCTTGCCCACATTTCTGGATAGAATCCATCGTATACATTGTCGATTAGTGCTACTTTTTCGTCACCGAATACTAGGTATGCATTGTATGTCATACCAGGTACAGCAAAACCATGGAAATCTCTTGCATCCCAGTCGAGTGCACCTACCCAGTATACTCCATCAGCTATTTTTACAGAATCTGCTTTCATATATTAACACGTCCTTTTTATTAAATTAAGTTTGTTATGAGTATTTTATTAGATTTTTCTAATTTATTTATACTAGCTAATATTTTGTTTTTAAAGATTATTATAGTTTATCTTTATTTATGGCAAGTATTTTTGTCTTGTATTATTGTAGGCTAAGTTGGATTTTTAATCATACTTTTATAGTGTATGTATTTTTATAGCTTGGTTTTTAAAAATACTTATCTAAAAATTTAGATAAAAAACAGTATCATATTATCTAAAAATTTAGATAAAAATAAAATAAAAATATTCTAAATTCATATACAATTCAATGATTTCAATTTAAAAACATTAAATATGTATTCATATTAAATTTAACCATCTTAAATATAATATAAAACAATAAAATCAAATAATACTAACTATGATATATAAACGTAAAATTCTAGAAATATATAAATACATAAACTATTAAATACTTAATATAAATAAAAAAAATATCTATTAAAAAATTTAGATAAATAAATGTAATGTTAAGGTATAAACATGATAGATAAAACAGTACTAATCATACAGTGTATAGATGAAAACTTAAGAGAAGTACCAGAAAATTTAAATAATTATATCGGAGATGAAACTGGCAAATACAAACAACGCTTCGAATTAGACGATATAAAAAAATTCATTGATGAATTCATAAACCAAAACAGTAGAAAACGATTAATAGTACTGCCAGGAATAAGAGGAGTAGGCAAAACAACATTATTATATCAAACCTATGAATATCTATTAAAACAAAAAAACATATCACCCTCACAAATATTATACACCTCATGTGATGACTTAAATGATATAACAGAATGCAGTATCAGGGAATTAACAGAAATATACCTCGAAGAATACCATAATACAACAATAAGAACATTAAATAAAAAAATCTTCCTATTAATAGACGAAGCACAATATGATAAAAACTGGGGATTATCCTCCAAAATATTATATGATAAAAGCAAAAACATATTCATATTAATCACAGGATCTTCAGCATTAGAATTAAAAGTAAGTGCAGATGTAGAAAGAAGATCCACCACACACGAGATATTACCCTTAACATATCCACACTACCTGAAACTTAAATACAATATTCAAATAGAAAATAATGATGAATTAATGATTAACACATTCCTAACAGGAAATATAGATGAACTAAAAGAAAAAGAATTACAAATAAAAGATACATTAATAAATAATATAAATTATACAAGCATGGATTGGAAAAACTACATATATTA
>JAFRKG010000135.1 GCA_017431845.1 Methanosphaera sp.
GCCTGTACCACTTACTATGCTTAGCGTTGGCGGCAATTAGGCAGGAATCAATATGAAAAATACAATTACTCAATATGAGTGAGAATTGTATTATGATGAAGAAAGGAAAATATTGAAATAAAATATTTCCCTCTGTAAAAAAACTATATTTGGGTTATTACTCATACTTCACTCAAAGCAAGGTTTTCTACAGAGCCAATAATATAATATCAATACATTCTGTTGTAGAAATATTATTAGAACAAATAATCTAAAAATATATAAAACATTAAAACGTAATATATATCATTGTAAATACAATTATGAGAAAAATAAGATTATACATTGAATAATTGATTAATATTATAATTATCAGACAAACATTTAATAATTACGTATTAAACAATTAAAGAAATTAAATATATTCTATCTTTCTTTATAAATTACATGACATAATAATAGTTGAAATTTATAGGAGGATCTGTCGTGATGAATAAAAAGTTATCTCTTCTGTTACTATTATCCATTACAATAATTAGTTTAAGCGCAATCAGTGCAACAGACTTATCAGATAACAATACTCATACAGAATCATTAACTCAAACTCAACACACACAAGTTGAAGATAATGATCATAATGACATATTAAAAGAAGATAATATAAAAACACAAAAAACAATTAACAAAAACAATCAAGATAATGCAAAAAACAAAGAAGCAATCAATATATCAATAAATAATACAATAACCCGTAGCAATTCAACAGATAAAACACCACTTACAATCTCAGGAAACACATACCTTAATTTATCCAATAACCTTTCCGAAATATTAAAAAATCTTGAACTAAACACTAAAATAGATTATGGTAACAAAAATATTTTAGATATAAGCAAAGATGACCTTTCAAACATAAAAAATATCACAATAGGCAATTTTACAAACATTAAAGATTCAATAATAGGCAATTATACCAATATAAAAAATTCAACACTAAACAATCTAACAGACATAATTGATGAAATAGATAATATTACATTAGGAAGAAATGCTACAAAAGTAACTGTTGACCCGGTAAAAGGAGTAATCGGTGAAAATATTACATTTATTGCCCATGTAACTGACGCTAAAGGTAAAGCAGTGACTGGTGGAAATTTAGTATTTAAAGTAAACGGAAAAACACTTAAAACTAATGGTCGATTTGATACAATAGCACTCCCATGGAAGTTCAAAGTAAACAATGGAAAAGTAACAGCAACAATAAAAGCAGATTCATACTTAAGAAATGCTAAAAATTTAACTGCAACATACAGTGGATCATTCCAATACAAGTCAGCAACAAGTAAAGTAGTAACAGCACAAATCAAGAAAAGAAATGCGAAACTAACAGTTACTGCTACTCCAAAGAAACAGAACCAATACGATATTATTACACTCACAGCAAAAATACAGGATAAAACTCCAAACTACAAAAACAAGACAGCAATTAATGAAAACACAAAAGTATTATTCAAAATAAACGGTAAAACAATAAAAAATTTACTTGGTAGAAATGTACTGGTTAACATAGTTAATGGAAAAGCAAGCTACAATTATACCGTTCCAAGAGGTATGGGTGGAATAACCAAAGAAGGTAAAATCCGTAATTATAATGTGGAAGCAGTTCTAGTAAGTGACAGTTTCTATCCGGATACTAGGGCAAAAACAACATTTAATGTAGAAAGAAGTCCTGTTACCTTAAATATTGTTAAAACCTATGTAACCTCTAGTAACAAGTTATCCGTACTTGCTACAATTAAAGACTACAAAAACAGGTACGTGCTTGGTAACAGTACCATTGCTCTGAAAATTAATGGAAAAACATATGTTAACCCATCAACCAATAAAAAACAAACATTCAAAGTATCTAGAGGTATAGTACTGTTACTGTTACAACAAGTTCCTAAAGATATTAAAATTAAGAAGGTTATGCTTGTAACTGGTGCTCGTCAAGCTTATCTTGGAGCTCGTAACGAAACAACAGACATATCAAAATCTAATTTAAAACTTAATTTATCTTTCCTCTAAACCATTTTTTTCTTTTTTTAAATAAATAGTGGAGTTTACAAGAATTATATTTTTTACAATTCTAATTCAGTGACTTTTTTTGGATTTTCATTAATATGGATACTTTCTATTTGACCATTTTTAATTCTTATTGTCTTATCTGCAGCTGCGGATAAAATTTCATTATGAGTTACAATTATTACCGTAGTATTGAGGTTAATGTTCATTTCTTGGAGTAAATTCAATATTAAAGTACCTGTTTTAGAGTCAAGAGCTCCGGTAGGTTCGTCACATAATAACATGGCAGGTTTCTTGGCAATGGCTCTTGCAATTGATACTCTTTGTTGTTCACCACCCGATAATTGTGCAGGAAATTGATTTGCAAAATCTTTAAGACCAACAGAGTCTAATAATTCCAGACCATCAATATCAAAATCCACAATTTCATTCATTAACTCAATATTTTCGATTGCAGTTAGATTAGGGATTAAATTATAAAACTGAAAAACAAAGCCAACATTCTTCGCCCTGTAGTTAGTAAGCTGATCTTCATCAAGTAATTCTATATGAATATCATTGACAATAATTTCACCAGAAGTTACTGAATCAAGGCCCCCTAAAATATTCAGTAATGTAGATTTTCCCGCACCTGATGGTCCGAGTATAACAACAAATTCTCCTTCATTAATTTTAAAACTTACATCATCCATTGCTTTTAAAATAGAATCTCCAGATTCATAAATCTTATTAACGTTTTTAAATTCTATCATGCTCGTCATTAACATTACCCTCTAGGAATTATTTTGATATTTATTGAAAAATAATTTTTTAAATTGTTTAAATTTGAATAATTTTTATTATTTACCTCTGTTCTAATAGAACTATTTATTATGCCTAAACTTTTAGGTAATCTGTTATGTCAAATTTCTTAATCTTACGTGAGAAATATAAATTCATTACTAATAACACTGACATGATTAATAAAAATGTGAAAACCACATTTGTTATTGATATGGAAGGAATTATATAAATGTCTTCTCCAAATGCTGGCATTAATATTGACATTACAGAATATCCGATAGGAATACCCAGTATAAAACCAGGGATTGTTAATAATAAATTTTGTGTTGCCAATAATTTTGTTAAAAACTTACTGTTAAATCCTAAAGTTTTTAGTGTTACCATGTCATTTTTCATCTCAATATACGATAGTAGATTCAGATTATACAGAATTACTAGTGCTAAAATTACTGCAAAGAATACTAATGCGGTAATAATCATCATTGAAGTTTCTTCTAATTTATCCCAATAAGTAACCAAGTTATCTAAATAAAGTACTGATGTGCCTTCAAACGATTCAGTTACATGTTCTGAAGTTACAATGCTTGTTGGAGTATAATTTAAACCTAATTCTTTTAATTTATCGGGAGACATTACTAATCCCTGAGAATATGGGCTTGAATGAATTTTATCAATTTTTACATTGAATATTTTATTAGAACCTAAAATAGAACAATTTATTGTGTCACCCACATGTATGTCCATATTTTCTGCCATTTTTTTCGAAATAGATACTTCATCTTTATCTAATTGTATCTTATCATGGTTATCATCAGTGATAGTTATCAGATCATTATCACTTAAAACCAGTAGTGAAGCTAATTCTTGTTGATTATTAGAAATCTTAATTGAAGATTCCATTATGGGACTACCATTAACTTTTTCTGCTATCGAATTGATTTGAGATAAATTAAGATTATCATCAGTTATTATCTTGGATTCGAAATGATTTACATCATTGAAATACCATTCTCTGGATTCACCAATATTTTCATACAATCCATACCCGGAAATTAATAGTACTGTACATCCAATAACACCGGCTATTGTTACTATAGCTCTGAAATTATTTCTACGAATATTCCTGTAATTCCATCTGAAAGTAAAAGAAAGATGATTCCAAACCTTAAATTTTTCAACAAAGGATGTATTTGATACATGTGGTGCTTCCGGTTTTATAATCATGGAAGTTGGTTCCCTAATAATATTTTTAATTGAATAATATGAAATTATGATTGACATTACGGCCATTAAGAGTATTATTAGGACAGATGTCATAGTTCCTATTGAATTCCAGTAAGGAAATTTGAAGTAAAACATTCTTGATGGGTTTGCTATCATATGAAATGCTGTTGGCCCTGTAATAGCACCTAATATTGATCCAAAGGTCACTAATAAAAATCCTGGAAAGATGTAATGCATGATGATTTTGTTATCTTTAAATCCATTGGCTTTAAGGATACCTATTTGATTTCTTTGATGTGTTATAATTCTCTTCATTGTTGTTGAAAGCATGAGCATTGATAGAATGATGAATATTGGTGGAAATACTGATGTTACTGAATTTTGTTGACTGATTGATTCTCCAACTACTTTTACACTTGGATGGTTAGATCTTTGTAAGAATAATGAATAATAGTCATTTAAACGATATGGTAAAATCTTTGAATACATTCCGGGTGTTCCTTCAAATTTTACATTAAGAACATTGTATGTGATATTGTTTGATGGAAATGCTTTATGTGACATGTAAGCAAAGCCTGTGGATGTATGGTTTGGTACTGTTGATGCAACAGGTGAATAATAAATGTATTCTGGTGAATATCCTAATCCTTTTATCTTTTTTCTGATTTCAATGTTGTTGCTTTCAAATGATATTTCATCCCCAATTTTTAGTTTTCGGGCATCTGCAAAACTTTTATCTAACCATACTCCCTCTGAATCGTCAATATTTAATTCTTTTCCTTCAAGTAAATAAAATTTGGATATTGTGTTGTTTTCAACAAAATGTAACATAATCTCGGGTTTGTCATCTAGTATTGCATGTGAATTCACGATTAATTGTCTTTCCATTTGTGTAGTTGCTCCAAGGTGATCAACATAGTCTAAGAATTCGTCAATTAAATAATTGGAGTATATAGAACCATCTGCTAAATTTGTTTCTTCGTAATAATCGTTAATTGTTGTTTCAAAGCTATTTGTTTCTACATACATTCCTGTAAATACGAACACTCCTATAAATGCCATTAAAAATATGGATATGAATTGCACTTTATAATAGGTCATGTCTCTTAACATTTTTCTTTTAAGCATTTAGTTTTCACTCCAATTAACAACTAATATTAATTTAATTGCTATCTTATTTTTAATTTTATACGAATTATTCTCTCGAATATCTCCTATTTTATCTTTTAATATATTTTCTTCTAATTATTCTAAGTTTAATCCTTAATGATTTAAGAATTATATCTTAATGGCTTTTTCAGAAATTAGGGATTTTATCAGTGTATGATTGAACTTTAGATTTCCAATTTTCAGCTATATTTTCTACATTTGACTTGGTATCTCTTAACTTTTCAGCACTGGGTAAGTTGGGATTATTCTTTATATCTGAAGCCATATTTTCTATCTTTGCTTTAGCATCCCCTACTTTTTCTGCACCAGTTGAAATGGTTTTATTCTTTAAATCGTTGGTGATGTTTTCTATATTAGATATAGTATCATTCTTAGGTTTATCAGTATAAACCTTCTTGTATTCTACTGATTTTGCCATGTGCAATGCAATGTCTTTGTCTTGAGCAAAAATTATGATATTATCATGAGTTGTATCATTTGATAATGGAATACAATAAAATTTTCCTTTATAATTTAATTTAATGAAATCAAAGAGTTGTATTTGAAATAAGTCATCAGCATTAATCACATAACATGTTAAACCATCAATGTTTTGTGAAGTACCCTTCTTGATTAAATCGTTCAGTGCGTTAAAACTCATTTCACCTACATTAATCAGACTATTTTCTTCATAACTATTATATGATATTACAAATCCTTTATCCCACTTCCAAAGTTTAATTTTATTAAAATCTCCTTGATATTTTGTTTGTTCTGCTGGAACATCAATAGTTGTTCCATTAGGTGTTATTTCAATTTTATCATACCTTACATATGTTAACATTACTAAAATAATACCTGCAATAATTAAAAGTAATACAATTATCATTATCTTTTTTTTATTATCCATTGTTTTTGCCCTCACCAGATTAGTGAATTGTACATGTAACTTATTTATTTAATTCATATTTAATAAGATTATATATTATTAAAAAATAAAATTTAAGACCGAATATTAATTTTAAATAATTGACTTTAACCAATAATTGATATTAAACCTTTTAAACAAATTTAAATAATATTTTTTTAATAAATAATATTATCTCTTTTAAAGAGTATTTAAAATTAAAATTGGGGTGTTTAAATAGAATTAGTAGAAATAATTAAAGAAGCTTTGGTATTTCCATCAAAAAATTTGGGAGTACTTGCAATTTATAGTGTATTGTCTATACTAATAACGGTATTTGCTTTAGGTGCGATGGTTTCATTAATGACTGTGTTCGTTAATTTCGCAAGACATTTTATAACAGGAACAATATATCTGGTAATTTCCTTAATACTTGGATTTATATTGTCTGGATATCAAATCTCCCTCATTAAGTCAGGTATTAATTTAGATGAAAAAGCTCCTGATTTTAAGTGGAAGAAGAATTTGCATACTGGTGTTGATAATCTTTTCATATCCATTATATATTATACGTTACCTACGCTTATTGTTCTTATGGTAGGATGTTCCATGAATATTCCTCGCAATCTAGTGCTGGTTTCACAGAAAGCTATTTTACAAGCTAATAACATGACCGTTACCGGGAATATTACTGATTCTGTAGTTAATACAATATCTCCAGTGCTTAACTATTTGGTAAGTTCTTTAATAATTATGTTTACTGTTGCTATAATATTATTCATAATTGCTACAATCTTACACAGTATAGCACAGGCAAGATTGGCAAATACGGATAAGGTAGATGAAGCTGCGAATATTCCTGAGACAATAAATGATATTAAACAATTAGGTATAGTAAATGTGATTGGATTACTTGTATTAATTGTCATAGTAACTGGTGTTATTGAGATATGTTTAAGTATTATATTCAATTTTGCACCATATTTGTCAATTTTATCAATTCTAGTAAGTCCATACATAATATTCTTTGTTCAAAGAGCGATTGGGTTATTGTACACTGATATTGCATAACTTATCCAGTTATTTTATTTATTTTTTATTCTTTTTTTAAATTATAGTTTTGGACATTAAATTTGATACTTATGTTTAGTATATTTTTCTAGCCATTTAATGAAGTATGAACTGTTGTTTATTATTTTTTTATAGGCGTTGTATATTGTTTTTTGTAGTTGTTTTTGTGTTTTGATTATATGATAACTTATTTCTCTTTTTATTGATCTCCAAACTTGTTCTATTGGATTATATTGTGGGGAATATTTGGGTAAAAATCTTAAATCTATGTTTAATGATTTAGAGACTTCCAATGTTATATTTGATGAGTGTATTCTACAGTTATCTAAAACCATTATTATGGGTATTATTTCGCTTAAAGATTTTTTAAGGTCTTTATCTGTATTTATAAGACCAGCTAATCTCATTGCTCGCATATTTCGTATTGTTAATTTATTTTTGACATTGACTGTTTTTTTATAACTTTTTAGTTTTCTTTCAATTTGTTTGGTTGTAGGTTCTTTTCCTTTCGTTATTTTTATATAATTCACATAATTTTCTATAAATTCTTCTAAATGTTCTTTTTGATTTCTTTTTTTCAATTCAGATATAACATTTTCTTCTGAATGATATTTATCATCTATTATGTTAATTATTTTGGAAATAGTGTGTGGATTTTCTGTATTTGCTATTCGAACTCGTAATAAAAACTGTAAAAAGTAATAAGTTACGGATCTTTTAGGAAAATAAGCAACAGATTGGCCATTTACTGATTGAAATCCCATGATTGATGTTGTGATTCTTTCTCTTGTTTTGTATCGTATGTTTTTAGTTCCTAATGGATAATATATTCTCATTTTATTTTCATCTATACTGTTATGAGATTCATCCTGAAAACCAAAA
>JAFRKG010000136.1 GCA_017431845.1 Methanosphaera sp.
AAAAATAATCTAAAATAAAAATAAACTAATAAAATTATAACTACTTAAATTGACAGCATTGAAAAATTGCGGAAAAAAAATATTAGACGATTATGAAGAAAATAATAACTTAAATGATTCAAATATTGAAAACAATAATAATGAAATAAATGATAAGATACCACAAAATCAGAATCAGTACAAATATGAAAAAAGAATTTCAAATACAAACTATAAGGAACGACTTTCAGATCCATTTAAATTATTAATAATTTTCATAATACTTTTTACAATAATAAAAATCGTATCAATAATAATTATTGACAGTATGCAGCGTATTGATGTCTCAACAGTATACCTTATTGAAAATATGATATTATTATTTTTTATTATTTCAATGATATTCGTAATAATTTATGCAATTTATAATTTAAAGAAAAAAATATGGATATAATCCAACATCAACACTAACCAAAACACGTAAAAAACATAGTAAAAAAGAATATTCAAATAATATAACAAAAAGAAAGTATTAAACCAAAAGAAACATCAAATAACATAATATTCAGAGTAAAAAATGACAAAAAAAAGAAACAATCAACATAGATATTAGATAATTACAATGCACATAAATTAAAAAAATAGCCAAAAATAATAAATATACAACAATAAATTTACAACTTTATTCACCCCTTTTAAATCCAACAGAACAAGTATATAGAAAAATAGAGAAAATAATAAAACAATATTCGATAAAATCCGATGATAACTAGTAAAAATTAGTTATAAAAACATTTGAAGAATATTTAATAAAACATAATTACACGAGGACTGATATAAAAAAATTAATAACAAAAGTTTTAGTAACTAACTAATATGTAATCTTTGTGTTGTTTAAAGAATTAGTTGTTATGTTTGGTGGGGTTATCTTTTTATTGTCAGTTATTTGGTTGGGGTGTTGTTTGGGTGAAGGTGGTGATTAGAGAAGGAGGATTATCCTCCACTTCTTTCGTATGTTGCATATTGTTCTCTTATTGCATATTCGTCACGTATTTCTTGTGATGTTCTTTGTCTGTAGTTAACTATTGCTTTATATGCTGTGTATCCTGGGATTTTATCAGCTCGAAAATCATCTTCTAGTTCATCATTACCTTTAACTGTAGTTATTCTTCCATTATTATCGTTTCTAAAGTAAAATATTACACTGGTTATTTTATTTGCAGGAATATCATCTATACCCTCTTTTCCAAATAAGGATACATATGCTCCTGCAGGTCCTTGTCCATCTTCTAATTGATACCAAGAATAATATACATCCGTTCCTATTTTATCGTTTTCATCTTCTTCATATTCAGTATCACTTAGTAGTGGTAATGGTACTTCTAATGTACCACTTTGGCTTCGTGTTATAAATGAAAGTTCTTCCGTATTTTTATTATATCTTGAATTTTCTTCAATAGTTATGGTTAAATGGTGTTTGTAGATGTTGTTATTTTTTATGTAACATATGAATAAACCATCATTATCTGTTTTTATCTTCTGAGTTTCTCCATCAACAATAATTTTTAAAGGAACATATTTAGCCATATATCCTTTGTCATCATAGATACGTCCTCGTATTTTTATATATTTATGATCTTGTGTAGTGATAGTATCACTTACAGTTATGTTTGTTGGTTTTCCTTCTACATAGAATGTTGTTTGACAAGAGGATGGTAAATAATTTTTATTTCCAGAGTAAGATGCTTCGATAGTGTTTAGTCCTATTTTCTTTGTATAGTATTTGAAATTATAGTTTCCATATTTGTTTGTTTTAATTGCGTATTTTTTTCCATTAATCTTTAGATTTATTGTTGCTATTCCTATGGATTTATCATTATCGTCTGTTATACTTCCACTTATATAATCATAAGGTGTGTTTTCATTATTCTCTTCAGCTGTTAATGTTAATGAAGAGAATTTTTTATCTACTTTGAATGTTTTCTTTGTTGAGTTGTATTTGTAGTAATCGTTTCCTCTGAAGTATGCAGTAATATTATTTCTCCCTACCCTGTTTGTAGTATATTTGTATTTGAATTCACCTTTGGCATTTGTTTTAGTAGCGTATTTTTTGCCGTTTATTTTCAGGATAATTGTTGCACTCATTAAAGCTTTTGCTTTATTGTTCGTGAATTTTCCTGTGATGGTTACTTTATCTGTGTATTCTGTTGGGGGTATGTAGTTTAGTTTTACACGTGTTCCTTTCTTGGTTACTTTGAACGTGGTTTTCGTGGTTGCTGCTTTGTATTTACTGTTTCCAGGGTATGTTGCTGTTACTTTGTTGGTTCCTACTTTGTTTGTCTGGTATTTGTAGAAGTAGTTTCCTGAACTGTATGTTTTTGTCTTGTATTGTTTGCCGTTGATGTTTAGTGTTATCACTGTGTTTTTTAGTGGTTTGCCTTTGCTGGTTTTATAGGTTCCTGTTATCAGTGTTTTGTCTGAGAATTCTACTGTTTTTATTTTTTTGATTGTGAGTTTTGTGGGTGTTTTCTTTGTGCTTGTTTTCGTGTTTGTTGTGGTGGTGTGTTTGTTTATTTCTTTTGTATCTGGTTGTGTTTGTGTGTTTTGTAGGCTTTTTTCTATTGTATTTTTATTAGTGTTTGTCTTGTTGTTTGTGTCTGTTGCACTTGCTATTCCTATGAGTAGTACTGTTAGTATTAGCAGTAGGAATAGTTTTTTTATTGTTTGTTTGTTCATCCTTCTTTCCTCCTTTAATTTATTAAGTGTTATGTTTATGAGTTTGTTATTCTTATTAGATTAATCTTATTGATTTTTATGTAGGTATTGTTATGGGAAGTTATTTTCATGTTGTAACTATATTTAGTTGTTGTTGATTCTGGGGTTGTTTTTTTCTAGTGTGTTTAGTTGATTTTTTGATAATATCTTTGTTATTTTTAGTTATATGTTGTGTTGTAGTTTAGTGGGGTGTTTTGTTTTAGTACGTTTCTGTGTGTCCATCTGAT
>JAFRKG010000137.1 GCA_017431845.1 Methanosphaera sp.
AACTCAAAATAAATAAATTTTTATGTAAATAATTATGTATCATCATCAAGTGCTAATTGGATATCTGATGCTTGAACTGTTTTTCTTCCAGCGTGTTTTGCTAATATTACTGCATTTTCTGCAATATCCATAGCTATTTCTTCTAAAGCATTTGTTAATTCTATTTTAGCATCCTCACTTACTCTAGTTGCACCTGATTTTTTCAATAATCTTCCAAAAGGAGCTACAGGTAACTCTGACATATATTCACCTCCAATATAATATATAGTTTTAAAATAATAATATTTAAATATATTGTTATTAAACCAAAGTATAGATAAAGTGAGTGATAATAATAGAATATATTATTTTTTATCTCCTTTAAAATAAGAAAATAAGAAACAAAAAGATTAAAAATATAAAAAAAATATAAGATATGTCTAAAAAAATAATATAATAAAAAAAATAATAATAAAAACTTTAGAAATAAAAAAAATGTTTAAAATAGGGAATCTTTTACAAATCCTATCCTAAATGAATTAAATATAACTAACAAAGTTAATCCTAAATCACCAATACCTACGGCCATCATTAAAGTAATTAAACCTAATATTGCGAGTATTACAAATAAAAATTTAACGGAAATTGATACTATAATATTCTGCTTAATAATTCCCATAGTTTTTCTACTTAACCTAAACAAGTAAGGTAATTTAGTTAAATCATCTTGCATTAAAGCTACATCAGCTGTTTCAATTGCCACATCTGATCCAACAGCACCCATAGCTATACCTACATTTGCCCGGGCTAATGCGGGTGCATCATTAATTCCATCACCCACCATTGCCACATCACCAAATTTATTTCTTATAATATCCAATATGTTTAGTTTATCTTCCGGCATTAAGTTAGCATAGACATATTGTACTCCTATTTGATTTGCAACACTACGTGCAGATTCTTTATTATCCCCAGTTAACATTATTGTTTTTATACCAACATTATTTAAAGTGGAAATTACTTCTTTGGATTCATCCCTAATTTTATCTTTAACAGAGATAATACCCATGAGATCATGTTGATTTCCTACAAATATTATTGTTTCTCCATTGGAAGAGTGTTCAACTACTTTAGAGTGATCAATTTCAAATTTACTTCCTTCAATCAAGGCTTCATTTGCTGCATAATACTCATAGTCACCAAATTTACCTACAATACCTTTCCCTGGAACGTTTTTGAATTGAGATATGTTTAGTAATTTTATGTTATTCTTTTGTGCATAATTTACTATTGCTAATCCGATTGGATGAGTTGATTTATTTTCTAATGAAGCTGCTATTTGTACTAATTCTTCTTTATTATAATGTTCATCTAATACTTTTATATCAACAACTTCTAATTTACCCTCGGTTAATGTTCCTGTTTTATCGAATATTACTGCCTTGATATTTCTCATTTCTTCTACGTGAGTACTTCCTTTAATTATTACTCCTTGTCTGGTTGCAGATGTGATTGATGATACCATACCTATAGGGGTGGAGATTAAAAATGCACATGGACATGAAATTACCATTATTGATAATGCTCTGTAAATCCATTCTTTGAATACTGTCATATCTCCGCCTAATATTATTGGTGGAATAAATGCTACACATAATGTAATTACTACCATAGCAGGTGTGTAATATTTTGCTATTTTTTCTACAAGAGTTTCAGTTGTAGATCTGTTTAATTGTGAACGTTTTACTAATGTTACTATTTTTGAAATAACACTGTCTTTTGATTTTTTAGTTACTTCTATTTCAAGATATCCATCTTCATTTACTGTTCCGGAATATACTTTGTCACCAACATTTTTCGTTACTGGAACGCTTTCTCCTGTAATTGATGCTTGGTTAATTGAGGATATACCTGAACTTACTTTACCATCTAAAGGTATTTTATCTCCTGGTTTAACTATTACTGTTTCACCTACTTCCACATCATCTACTTTAATTATTTCTTCACCAGAACCTCTTTTTACTCTTGCTGTTTCAGGAGCTATTTCTACTAGTGATTTTATAGAGTTTTGTGCTCTTAGTTCTGCGTAATCTTCTAAAAATTCTGCTATATAATATAAAAATGTGATTGCAGCTCCTTCTTCTGGATGTCCTATTATGAATGAGGATATACATGCTACTGTCATTAATACTGCAGGACTAATTGTGTGTCTTTTGGTTATTGCTTTCCATCCCATTATTGCTATTTCATAACCAGCGATTATTGCACCTAACATGAATACTGGTGTTACGAGGATTCCGTTCATAATGTTTAAATATTCTAATATGTGTCCTAGTACAAATAGTATTCCGCTTGATACTATGATTTGAATTGATCTGTTTGCTAATAATGGTTTTCCTTCTGCTATTACTGGTTCTTCATCGTCATCGTCATCATCTGAACAATCATCACAGTTACATATTTTTATATCATCACTGCAACAATCATCATCACACCCACAAGAAGATTCCTCATGAGAATGCCCATGCTCACCACAAGTACAAGAATCCCCCTCATGAGAATGTTCTGACTTATGAGAATGCTCTTCATCACAGCAACAATCATCATCACACCCACAAGAAGATTCCTCATGAGAATGCCCATGCTCACCACAAGTACAAGAATCCCCCTCATGAGAATGTTCTGACTTATGAGAATGTTTTTCATCTTTGCAATCGTCACAGTTACATAATTTAATATCCACGTCTTCATTAAAATTTATTTTTTCGCTGTGGTCATATTGGGAATAGTCTGTTGATTCTTGGTATTCTTTGAGTAAGTGTTTATCATAATGTTCTTTAACTTCACAATGATCATCTGGACATTCTGGATCCATACATATGTAATTATAATGTCCGGGATCTTTGCAGATTGCTTCTTCACAATCTGCATCATAACATTCATTGTGTTCTTGTTCATTATTTTCTAATTTATGTAGTTTTTGAAGTATTTTTTTATTATAATGTTCTTCTAGTTCACAATGATCGTCATGACAGTCAGGATCTAGACAAATGAAATCATAATGTTCTGGATTAGTGCAGTTTTCATCATGACATTTTGGCATGTGTGTTTTTTTAGCGTTGTTTTCCATTTTAATCCATCTTTATTATTTTGAATAATTTGAGTATATTTTTAAATTTGATATGTTAATAATAATTGTTATATGATAATATGTTCATATGTACATATAAATGTTTTCTAGAATTAATTAAAAAACGGCTCTGTAGAAAACCTTGCATTGAGGGAAATATGAGTAATACTCAAATATAGTTTTTTTACAGAGGGAAATATTTTATTTCAATATTCTCCTTTCTTCATCATAATACAATTCTCACTCATATTGAGTAATTGTATTTTTCATTTGATTCCTGCCTAATTGCCGCCAACGCTAAGCATAGTAA
>JAFRKG010000007.1 GCA_017431845.1 Methanosphaera sp.
AATTACTCAGTCAGCTTGTATTGGATGCACTTCGTTAACAAGTTTCGTTAGTAGCTCTCAATATACTAATATTGATATTTCTGCTTTTAATAATTGTTATTCTCTTACTTCTTTTATAGTTCCGTCTACGGTAACATCTATTGAGAGAGGGGCTTTTGTTAATTGCTCTGGACTTGGTTTTATCAAATTTGAAGGTACAACCCCTCCTATTGTAACTAATTCTACAGTTTGGACTAATATCCCTAAAGACTGTAAAATTTTAGTTCCTGCTGGTACAATAATAGTATATGAGAATGCAACAAATTATCCGTCATCGTATACATATACTTATGAGGAATATTAATATGGTAGTTACAGAATTATTAGACGACGGAAGACGTATTAGACATTATTCCGATTCGAGATTTAAAATTGAACAGGTAGAAACTGGTATTATATATGATGATGCGGTGGATAATGTTCCATGTGCTTATACATATAAGGAAACTAAAATACCGGTTTATCAAGATATTATTTAGTTTACATAAATTCATAATAATGTAATATGGGGCACAAAAGCAGGCATTTTTGCCATATTTTTACTTGATGCTAGTGTAATTATGTTACTGTATATACATTTTTATGTATATTAGAGATTAAGAGAAGGCTCGAAAATATTGTGAATTTTTATATAGTTTGCCTTAAATTGCATTTAAGATATAATAGAAAAGAAGTATAAAAATGCATTTTTGTGTATAACTACAATCGTTATTGTTAGTTAGTTTATAAACTTTTAAGCAAAAATAAAAGCCACTTTTTAAGCTTCTCTATAATAAAAAGGTGAGGTTTTTGTTATATGTTTAAAAAGTAAAATAAAAAAAATGATTATTAATACTATATCTAACTCGGGTAGTTCCTCACCGTTTGCTAACTTTAAACCTGCCAGACTTCCGGTAAATCCTGGTGGAACATACACCCCAACATTCATGTATCTTGATAGTTCTGATAATTATATATACATGTTTTACAGCAGCTTTAGTGGTGGCATCGGGGTGTATAGAACATCAGATTTTCAAACCTACACAAAAATAGTTTCAGATGCGCAGCCATCAATCTTTCGAGTATCTTCTGATGATACCCTAATGTTCTATGGCAGTGGTACCAACATATATGTTTCCAGAGACGGTGGTAGTAATTTTACTCAAGTAACAAATAATACCGGGATGAACATTGGTAATGGAGGTATTGCTAACGGGAATATTCTTTTCACACTATATACTTCTCAAACAAATGCATCTATATATGTATTAAAATCAGATAATACCTTGTATGGAACAAGTGCCCAATGTTATATGACCACAAGGGTGTATTTTGCTAATTCACATTATTGGTTTGTTGGATATGTTGGAAATGATAGTCAGTATATATTTTGCAGTAAAAATACTACATTAGAAACCTCTTATCCATTTAACACATTGTTAGTGTGTGATTCTTCCTCTGTATTTCTACTAGCTGGTATTTATGTAAATGAGCCTTACGGTTTTGTTAATAATTCTTCTTCACTATTTAAATTTACTGCTACATCTAGCGCAATAACTAGAGTTTATTTTCGAGCATATTCATCACTTCTATGGGCAACAAATGGAGAATCTATCAGAATGACAAGCGAGGGGGTTATATTTAGTGTGAAATCTGTTACAGGAGGGTGGGTTTCCTGGTGCCTTGATATAACTGACACACAGGTAATTGGTCCGGCATACTCATTTAGCTACTCATCAGGGACACCTTTTATTTTTAAGAATACTCCATATCTTTTACTTGAATATGATGTTTACACGGTTGATCCAGCTACCGCTACTACTATACATGGAGTTAATTTATAACTAATTTTGTGTTCATTCTGTTCTATTAATAATATAAACAATATGTATAATATGTATTTGGTTTTGGAAATTGCGCGAAAGTCATA
>JAFRKG010000138.1 GCA_017431845.1 Methanosphaera sp.
GAAAATCAAGAAAAATTATTTTTAAATGCTTATCGTGTTAGAAGATTAATTGTTGATAGAGTTAATGAATTATTTAAAAAGTATGATGGACTTATTATGCCAGCTGCTGCAGGTATTGCTCCAAAATTTGGTGAAGTAAGTGATAAACTTAGTGATGAATATTTAATATTGGATAATCATTTAGCAATTGGTAACTTTGGTGGATATCCTAGTATTACAATTCCTAGTGGTTTTATAAATAATATGCCTGTTGGTATAAATATAACTGGTAGAGTAAAAGAAGATTGGCTTGTACTTAATATTGCTAATAAAATAGAAGATACTATGGAATACAAGGATCAAGTAGCTAGGAGTGTGAAATAATGTATAAAACTGTTATTGGATTAGAAGTTCATTGTGAACTTAAATCAAATAGTAAAAACTTTTCTAGTGCTAAAAATGGTTTTTCAGATATTCCTAATAGTAATGTTTCAGTAGTAGACTTAGGTATGCCTGGAATACTTCCAGTTGTAAATAAGCAATCTGTTAGAAATTCAATTAAGATGGCACTTGCTATGAATTGTACTATTCCTGAATATTTAACATTTGAAAGAAAAAATTATTTTTATCCTGATTTACCAAAAGGATACCAAATAACACAATTTAAGCATCCAATAGGTACAAATGGATATATTATGATTGATGTTAATGGAGAAGATAAGAAAATATTAATTCATGATACTCACTTGGAAGAAGATACAGCAAGTATGGATCACTATAATGATTATTCATTACTTGATTATAATAGATGTGGTGTTCCACTTTTAGAAACGGTTACTGAACCTTGCATAAATTCAGCCGATGAAGCTGTAGCCTTTTTGGAAGGGCTTAGAAGTATATTCTTATATACAAATACTTCATATGCAAGAAGTGATAAGGGACAAATTAGGTGTGATGTCAATGTTTCACTAATGAAGGAAACTGATAAAGAACTTGGTACAAGAGTAGAAATTAAAAATATTAATTCTTTCAGTGGTGTTAAGGAAGCAATTTTATGTGAAGTTGCTAGACAAACAAAGATACTTAATGATGGCGGAAAGATAGAACAAGAGACTCGTAGATATGATGAAGGATTAAATGAAACATTTACGATGCGTAGTAAAGAAGATGCAATCGATTATAGATATTTTACTGATCCTAATTTACCACCTATTAAAATTGATAAGGAATGGGTTAATGAAATAAAAAATGAAATACCTAAACTTCATAATGAGAGATATAGGATATACACGAAAGAATATAATATTAATAGTAAAGATGCATATACTATTGTTAGAGATAAAAGTGTTTCTGATTTCTATGAAGAATGTATTACAAAACTAAATGAACCAGTATTAATAGCTAATTGGCTATGTGGCGATGTAATGAAATATTTAAATCGTGATAGTTTAACAATTAATGAATCAAAATTAACAGAGTCTATGTTAACTGGCATGATTAAGTTAATTATAGATGGTAAAATAAATGGAAAACAAGCAAAAGAAGTATTAGAAAAAATGATGAATACTGGTAAAGATGCCAATACATTGGTTGAAGAACTAGGAATGACGCAAATAAGTAATGAGGATGAAATTAGAGAAATCATTTTGACTGTTATTGATGAAAATAAAAAATTAATTGATGACTATAAAGCTGGTAAAAATGTATTTGGTTATATGGTTGGTTTAATTATGAAAAAAACTAATGGTAAGGCCAATCCAGTAATTACATCTAAGGTATTGCAAGAGGAAATTAATAAATTTTAAAATTTTACATAAATTTGACAAAATATAAAAATTTTGGTATAATTATTTATCGATTGATGGCACATTATTCTAGTCAATTGATTCGTTAGGAAGACGGGGATAAAAGACCGTTAAAGAGCATATCTATGAAACCGTTTGTGTTTGCTTTGAATGCCCAATTCGGGGTGAATGCTGACGATGAGGATAGTGGATAGAATATAATGGCATATATTTGATTCCATTATGCGTGGAGACCTATATTTGTTATAAATCTATACGGATACTGATGATTTATAACGAACTAGGATTAAACCTGATAGGTGGTTAATAGCTATCTACAGTGTAGCTTGTCTTGAGTGAAGGATTTGGGATTGGCACTAGGTATTAATTTATTTGGCCAAATAAATTAACTACTTTACCATGAAATTACCTTTGCAAAAGAGTACTAATAGCGATGCGTTGGTGAGGAAATCTCCTAGAGTGCGTTATGATATAGGATTGCAGTGGGAACTAAGTGGCAATCAAGTCGTATGATGTGGAAACACCGTACTATCTTCTTTAAAGGGGAACCGCAATACTGGTAACGGTATGTAGAAGATAGGGAAATCCTACTTGACCTAAGTCCCAAAGTTAATTATATCTATAAGCCATTGGTTTTTTATTGGAGGATTGAATGAAAAGTAATTATAGATGGGCATTTATAGTAACATTGATTGCATTTTTATTATCGTTAGTGATGTCACTTGCGGTAACAATAGCATTTGATAATGTTACATTAGCTGTATCTATTATTGTTACTTTTCTTTTCATTTTATTAGGAATATTATTTGATATAATTGGAGTAGCAGTTACTAGTGGTGATGCTGTAGCATTTCATTCAATGAGTGCTAGAAAAGTTCGTGGCGGTCGTATTGGAGTAATACTAATGAAGAATGCTTCCAAAGTTTCTAGTATATGTTGTGATGTTGTTGGAGATATATGTGGTATTATATCTGGGGCTGCTGGTGTTACAATAGTTGCTTTATTAGTTAGTAAAACTAATATAAATCCGTTATTAATATCTTTAATAGTAACATCACTTATTTCGTCACTTACTATTGGTGGAAAGGCATTAGGCAAGAATTTAGCAATTAATAAAAGCACAGAAGTTGTTACGTTTGTTGCTAAAGCTTTATCAATATTTACTAAAAACTAAAATATGGTATTTAGCCATATTTTTTATTTACATAAAAAAATGTTTGACAAAACCGAACAGTTGTGGTATTATAGGAAACGATTTTCGTGAAGGGGGAATTATAATGTACGAAGAGTCTAATAGATTTAGTTGGACAAGCTTATTTATTAAGATAATTATAGTAATCATATTTATATTATTTACTATTTGGTTATTATCATTATCTACAAAAAATGCAACTAAGGGATTGTCTAACTCACTTAATGTTCTTACTGATGGCATTTTTTCAGAAAATATTGATAGAATGAAAGAAGTAGGAAAAAGTTATTTTACAACTGAGAGATTACCTGAAAAAGTAGGTGATGTTAAGACACTTACTTTAGCATCAATGTATGACAAAAATTTGATATTAGAAGTTAAGGACAAAAACGGAAATGCATGTTCTGCAAAGAATTCATATGTTTCAGTTGAAAAAATGGAAACAGAATATCAAATGAAAGTATATCTAGAATGTGGTAATGAAAGTAATTATATTAAAGTTCCTATGGGATGCTACAATTACTGCAGTACAGATATATGTGAAAAGAAATCTAATGATAATGGAAATTCAGCTATTGAATATCAATATAGTAAAACAACTGGTGGATCATGGACTGGTTATGGTAACTGGAGTGAATGGTCTAAGACAGCTGTTACAAATACTAACTATAGACAAGTGGATACAAAAACTGTAAGAGAAGATTATAGTTATGATAAGTCTGTAACAGAAACAAAGTATACTAGAGATGCTGTTTGTCCAAGCGTTGATGGTTACACTTTAAAATCAAATTCAAATGGTGTATGTACTTATACTAAAACAGTAATAGATACTAAAAATCCAACATGTCCAAGTGTATCAGGATATTCAAACACTGGAAGAAATGGAAATACATGTAATTATAGTACTGGTACTTCAACAAAAACAGATCCAACATGTCCAAATGTATCAGGATATACATTAACTGGAAGAAATGGAAATACATGTACATATAGTACAAGTTCAAAAACTAATCCCGCATGTCCAAGTGTAACTGGATATTCAAACACTGGAAGAAATGGAAATACATGTAGTTATAGTAAAAATGTAAATCCAACATGTCCAAGCGTATCAGGATATTCATTGACTGGAAGAAGTGGATTTTCATGTAGCTATTCACAAAGTTATAAGGTTGCTGTTGGTACTAAAATCGTATCATCTTGTACTGGATGTGCAAAAGAAGTTCAAACTATCTATGAGACAAGATATAGATATACAACAAGAACAGCATCATGTCCAAGTGGATTAACACAATCTGGAAATACATGTGTTGCTACAACAACAAGAACAGCAACATGTGCAAGTGGAACATTATCAAATGGTGTATGTGTAATAAGCGGTACATCAACAATAACGAGAAATGCTACATGTCCAAGTGGTTATGATTTAAGAAATGGTGTATGTGCTAAAGATAATGTTTACACAGTAAATAGAGATGCTGCATGTCCTGCAGATGAAAGACGTGATGGTGGTAAATGTTATAAAGATACTACTACTACACAAAGAGTTACTGATGTTAGAGATGTAACTTATTATAAATATAGAACTAGATCATATACTGGTGGAACTACAGATTATAAATGGAGTACATCAAACAATGATAAAAGTTTAATAAACTCTGGTTATAAATTAACTGGTAAAACAAGAGCAATTGAAGGGGGTAAATAATAATGA
>JAFRKG010000139.1 GCA_017431845.1 Methanosphaera sp.
CTGAAAATAACCATCAACAAAATAACACCAGTTGCATATGGTGAAAAGATACTAATCAAGGGAACATTCAAAGATACAACCGGTAAAATATTACGAAACAGCAAACTAAAACTTAACATCAACGGCAAAACAGCCACAATAAAAGTAAACAAGAACGGAGTATTCACATACAAACACACCACACGAAAAGTTGGAACCAACAACATTACAATAAGTCATGCAGGAACAAAAAACTACAATAAAATTACCAAGAAAGCAACATTCAAAGTAACCAAACAAAACCTGAAAATCACACTAAACAGGACAAACAAGGTAGGTTACGGATCCAAAGTATACGTCAAAGGACAACTAACCGATAAACACGGTAAAATAATAAGAAACACAGTAATAACCATAAACATTAACGGCAAAATCATAAGATCCAAAACCAACAGCAAAGGAATATACAACCATAGTCTAACAACAACCAAACTAGGAACCAACAACATCACAGTAACCTACCCTGGAAACAAAAACTATAATAAAATCACCAAGAAAATCACATTCACAGTAACTAAACAAACAGTAAAAATAACCACAAATACTAAACAGGTAAAAGGAACCAAGAAAGTAACAATCACAGGAAAACTAACAACCAAGGATGGTAAAGCATTAAGAAACAGTAAAGTAACACTCACAATTAATGGTAAAAAGAAAACAGCGAAAACCAACAACAAAGGAGCTTACACATTAACAGTTACTGCTAAAACTGGTAAGAATAATTTGATTGCTAGTTTCACAGGAAACAAGTATTATAATAAGTATACTGGAGCTAAAAAAGTCTTCAGTATTGCTTAGATTTTATATTAGATAAGCAGGTCTTATCTAATTTTTTTCTTTTTTTTGTTATTTTTATTATGATTAAAAGTTATGATGATTTGATTTTATGTAATAAATGATAATACTTTATAAGTTATAACTTATAATTAATTATTATAATAAAATGTGAAAAAAGAGTAACATATTCTCATTTTATGATATATCAGATTAAGTAATTATTAAGAAAAAATAATGCGTTATTATTAATATTTATTAATTTTATGAATAAGTATTTTAAAAAATAGTTTTTATTTTAATTGTAAAATGGGCCGGAGGAGATTTGAACTCCTGATCCCCTCCTTGTAAGGGAGGTATCATACCCCTAGACCACCAGCCCAATTGTAAAATAGTTTAGTAGTCTTCATGTCAGACTATACTATAGTATATTATTCATAGTATATAAAGGTTTTGGTTAAAAATCAATGCTATTAAGTTGAGTTATTTTTTTATGCTCTTTTGATATTTCCTGGAAATTTGTTGGTTATGTCTTTTACTATTCTTTCTGTGTTTGGTGGATCGATTAAGGATGAAGATAAATCTTCTATCATCTCGTATATACAAAATTCTAATAATTTTAGTTTAAATTCTTCTTTTTCTCTTAATAATACTATTAATATGTCTTTGAATAAACTGAGTGCAGTTGATGTGTTGATTTGGTATCGTCTTTTTTTGTTTTTTGAGATTAATATTCTCATAAATCTTTCTCCGTCTTGTTTAAGTGTCATAGTCATGTTGTATGTTAATATTTTAGCGTAGAAGTCTTGTTTTATGCATATTTCTTTTCTACCGCTGAAATTTTCTATTTCGTGTATGTTTTTTAATCGGTCAAATTCTGTTTCTATACTCCATCTTTGATGATATAACTCTTTAAAATCATCATATGGTGCCATTTCTTTTGTTAAATTTGTAATAAGGTATTCTTTATTTTCTTCTTCATCATTTTCTTTTTCTAATTTTATTTCGATTATTCTTAGTTTAATTCGTCCTTCTTTTAGGTATTTTTCTTTTATTTCTTTATTTTCAGCATTTTTTAGACGAGTATTATTTATGTTAATCCATATGTTTTCGTCCTGTTTTGTTAAATTTTTGCGTTCTTTTTTGAATGTGGAGTCTTTTAATCGTATTATGAAATAGGAGTTTTGTTCTATGATGTTTAACATCATTTCTAGTGAGTCATATCCTCTGTCACCCATAATTATGCTGTTTTTTAAATCGATGATGTTTTTAAGCTCATTTATTTGTCTAGATGCAAGTTTGGGTTCGCTAGTTGCTTTAATATTGATGCTGGCACTTATTACCATATTAGTTAGTGTATCAGTTATACATGAAATTCTTGCTCGTGGAATAGTGTTTTTAGCATCTAATTTGGACTTAATTCCATATTTTTCGTTAGTAATAGTATGATTAGTTAGTGTTATGATGGAAGTATCTGCTGCAAGTAATGATTTTCCATTATATTTATGTAAATGTTTTAATTGTTTGTATACGTTATGAATTAACTTATCATTTTCCTCTTTAAATAATTCAGGGAGTAAATTTTGTCTTCTTTGGCAAAAAGCAGAACCTGAAACTTTACAAAACCAATTTTTTTCAATTCTTTTGATGAAATGTCTAGCTTGTGAATTAATGTTTAATCCATTATTATTCAATATAATACCTGCTGTGTTTTCGGGAGTTAATTTTTTTGAATATATGAAGTTATTTTCATTAACATAATACTTTTTATCTATATTTCGTAAATTGGATAATGTGTTGGATACTATTACTTTTGAAAACATGATAAATCAAACCACCAAAATATTACATAATGTTTTTTATAGATGATGTGGTGCAAAAAAAAATATTAGATTAAAAACAATAAGAATAATGATCTAAACCTATAAATTACTATGTATTACCGATTAACTCTTTATTTTTGGGTATAACTTTAGTATTTTTACATTTATAATTTAGTTTTTGAGTTAAAATCTCCCATATTTGCTTCATACTGTAATCGACATTAAATTCTTTTAAAATAAAATCATGAACTTCTTGAATAGTAATTTCATCATTTTCTTTAATCATAAGGTCTACTTTATGTAAATCTGATTTACTTATTTTTTCAGGTCTTCCACCAGTATAATTAGGTTTCAAACCATTAATTCCCTCAGATTCACAAATTTTAGCCCACCTGTGAATAGTCTGATAAGATTTATTCATTTTATGTGCTACCATATCATATGAATAACCTTCTGCTAATAAATTAATAGCATATAATCGTTCATATATTCTATGAGCTATAACATACTCATGCATTGCTTCTTTTAACTCAGATTTAGACATATTCCTAAAAATATCAATTTTAGTTTTGCCTACCATATATAATAATATATACATCATCACTTATAAATATTATGTAAAAAAAAATAAA
>JAFRKG010000140.1 GCA_017431845.1 Methanosphaera sp.
CATATTAAATATAACAAACAATAAACAACAAAATACAATCATATGATTAATTAATCAATTGTAATACATTTTAATAAAATAAGTAGGATTGCAATAGAGCCATAATTAATATATAATATTTTATTTTATGTGATAATATATGAATACAAATACAAAAATTGGAGTACTGGCACTGCTTTCAATAATTTTATTGTTTGTATTGTCGTTTTGGATAACATTACTCCCACAGAGTACGGATAATTCTCTTCGTTTCGGTATATTAACATTACTGCCACCACTAGTGGCAATAATCTTGGCATTTGTTACCAAGCAAACATTACTCTCCTTGTTTCTAGGAGTTTTTGTAGGAGAGTTCATGCTAAATGTCCGGGATGTTAATGTTATCACAACAGCTGTTAATGCTTTTCTACAATTATGTGGTGAGGTTATCACGTCCATGTCTGATCCATGGAATGCTGCAATTATCCTGCAATGTTTACTGATTGGGGTATAATACAGTTAATTACTCGGATGGGGGGAACCAAGGCGTTGGGTGATGCATTTGCAAGAAGGGCAGATACTCCAGAAAAGGCTCAGCTGTTAACATGGGCGTTGGGTATGTGTGTCTTCTTTGATGATTATGCAAATGCGTTGATAGTGGGTCCTATTATGAGGTCTGTAACGGATAAGCTTAAAATATCTCGTGAGAAATTGTCATTCATCATAGACTCCACGGCAGCTCCTGTTGCGGGTATATCTATCATTTCAACTTGGATTGGATTGGAGATTACCTTAATTAAGGATGCTTTAAATAATATAGGTTTGGCTGGTGTGAGTGGTTTTGGTTTATTTCTGGAAACAATTCCGTTCAGGTTTTATAATATTTTCATATTAATATTCGTAGTATTGTCAGCTCTTACATTATATGAATTTGGGCCGATGAAAAAAGCAGAACAGGATGCAAGAAAAAGAAAGAATACAGAAAATGTAGCAGGTGATTCTTCTCAGTTTAAGGATGTTCAGCCGGTTGAAAACATAGAGTATTCTGTATGGTCTGCATTAATACCAATACTTACATTGGTCATCACGGCATTATTAGCATTTTATTGGAGTGGTTACAACACTATTCTCGCTGGAAACAACACAGAATTAATACACTTGATGAACACTTCACCATTCTCATTCAATGGTATTTTTGAAGCATTATCTAATTCGGATGCATCTGTTGCTCTCTTCCAGTCTGCACTGTTTGCATCAATAGTAGCAATATTAATCAGTGTGGGTAAAAATATTTTGACAATTGGTGAAGCATTGGATGAATGGGTTAATGGTATGAAGCCGATACTTTTAACTGGTGTGATATTACTTCTTGCATGGTCTCTTGGTGGGGTTGTTGATAAGGTGGGTACTGCACATTATCTTATAAGTGTTTTGGAAAGTTCACTGCCAATGTTCATACTGCCTACTTTAATCTTCGTCTTAAGTGCCATAATATCATTTGCTACTGGTACGGCGTATGGTACTATGAGTATACTGATGCCATTAGCTATTCCTCTTGCCTGGGCTATAGGGGGTGGTGATATGAATTATCTTATCGTTTGTACTAGTGGTGTGTTAACAGGTTCTATATTTGGTGATCATTGTTCTCCAATATCGGATACTACTATACTTTCGGCGATGGGGTCTGGTTGTGATCATATCAGTCACGTGGGTACTCAGTTTTATTATGCTGTCTTTGTTGCCATTGTTGCTATAGTGGTTGGTTATATTCCTGCTGGCTTTGGTGTTCAATGGTATCTTTCTATTCCTGTGGGTATTGTTGTATTATATGTTGGACTCAGATTCTTGGGTGAACGGGTAGGATTTGAGGGGGAAGCCTAGTCTGGTTCATCCTTCATTGTTTTTCATACTTTTTTCTTTTATTATTCCGTGTTTTTTTTTATTGGGAGGATATATTATATCTATTGTTTTTTTGGGTGGTTGCATGATTACGCATCCCCATAATATTTTTTTTGTCATGAAATAATATCCTGTTCTTCTCTATAATTTTCATCTATTCTATTGGCTAATTTGTATTATACGCATGCTAGTGGATAGTTGGGAATGATTTGGATGACTGAAATATCTACTTTCTTCATATGGGTTTAGGTTTATCTTTTTTTCTCATATAGTAACACACCATCTTTTTTAATTGCTTCAATAAATTTTTTATCTTCTATAGTTGTTGTTACAACATCAACATGGCACTGTAATTTTTCTTCTAAATCCTGAATAAAACCTATATAATCTAATAAACCTTTAATATTCCCTTTGTCTATATAAAAATCCACATCACTTTCAGATGTAGCTTCACCCCTGGCATATGATCCAAACAACCTTAAACTAGTTACACCATATTCTTTTGCTATGGGTACTGCTATTTTTTTTATTTGATTAATACTATAAACCATATAATCACTGCTTTTAAATATAATTAATTAAATATATAATCTTTTTTAATTAGTTTTAAACCAGATACAATAATCTTTTTTTCAGTGAAAAAAGAGGGATATTGGAGTATGTTTAGGTAGATAAGATATTATATTA
>JAFRKG010000141.1 GCA_017431845.1 Methanosphaera sp.
AATAAAAAGAAAACTATTTGTGTTTATTTGGTAGCAATTCTTTCTACATTACTTTATTTATTAATTAATAATAGTTTTTGGGAATTTATGAATTATTGTTTTTTTGGTTTGTTTGATTTTTCTAATAATGGTAATGATAGTACTTTGTGGGTAGTAATTGTTGAATTATTCGTTTTTATATATTTAATATATACTTATATTAAAACTAGAGATAGAATTGCTATGTATGTGTTATTATTTCAAATAGTTATGATTCCTATATTTGAAATAATTCATTTGTTTCTTGCTTTTATGCCTGTTTTATTTTATTTTTTTGTTAATACTAAGAATAGAATTATTAAATATATATTTGAGGTTTTTATTATTTTCTTTTTAGTTGGGTTTTATTTAAAAATTATTCCTGGTTATATGAGAGATATTAACAATAGGTGTATGGATAGTAGTAGTTTTCTTTATGAGAAAAGATTACCTATATATACGGATTATAAATTTGATATGGTAAAAGAATATTTAGATAAATATAGTAATTATAGATTGTATTTTTTTTCTAGTAATGCATATATTTATAAATTAGAATATGATATTCCAGTAAATAAGTATGACTTAATTAATGATGGTAATATGGGATATGATGGTGATAATAGGTATGTTAGTGAGGTTAAAGAATATTGCTCTTCAAATAAATGTTTGATTATTGTTAGAAGTGATGAGGTAATAAAAGACTTTAATCAGACTAGTAGAGTAATTACTCAATATGTTATTAATAATTATTTATCTATTTATAGTTCAAATGATTTAACTTTTTATATTAATTAAAATGTTAAAAAAATGTAAAAAAAATTATTGCTTTTTGTAAATATATTTGTTATACTTTTTATAGTAAGGAGGACAAGATAAAAATGGATAATGAAAGAAATAAAAATGGAAGGGGAATATTTTACGGTGTAATTGGTGTCGCTACATTGGTAGTTGCTATTATTGGTGCTACATTTGCATACTTTACTGCAACAGTATCAAGTAATGGTAATGAAATTACTGGTAATGCTGCATCTGTTTCATTTGGATTAACTGTTACGAGAGCTGAAACAACAGATCAGACTAATGGTGGATTAATACCAATGTCTAACTCAATGGTTCAAAGTGCTGTATTTGGTGGTGGAAAGCCATCTGTAGGTGCTGGAGCTAACAATGTTGCTTGTGTTGATGATAACGGTAACTCAGTATGTCAAATATATAAAGTAAGAGTTACTAATACATCATCTGCAGCATTATTCTTAGATGGATATGTTAGCTTACATGGTGGACTTGCTACTGATGCTGCTTCTACTGATGTTGCTAATAATCCAACGGTTATGAGATGGGCACAAGTATTCCAAGATGCTGGAACAACTGGTTATTCTACTGGAACCACTGATTTTAAAACTGTTTTAGGAGCTACAAATACAATTGCTATTGCTGCTATTGGTAATGATGCTAGCGGTAATGGTCATAACTTACCAGAAATATATACTGATGGAACAGCTAATAAAACTACAGCAAGTATTTACAGTGCTACAGGAGCTACTATTAATGGTAGCCAAGTTCCAGCAATTGTTGGTAACTATATTAGAACTAGTGCAAATGGTAGTGCTGATGCTAAAACTGGAACTGATCATACTTATACAAGAACTCAATATGCTGACGCTTTAGTATTTGATTTATTAGTACCTGTTGGTACATATAAAGATTTGTATTTTGTAGTATGGCTACATGAAACTGGAACTTCTCAAAATCCTGCTACTGCTGAAGCTGGTAATGGATTCTTCGGCGGACTTGTTACATTTATGTCTGGTCAAGGTGGCGAAGTATCAGCTACATTTAGTGGTGTTGCAAAGACTTCATCTCAAGGTGCGTAATATAATATTAATTAAAAATTATTTCTTAATTGAAATAATTTTTTTTTATGTAAAAAAATTATTGATTTTTGTTTTATCTTTTGTTATACTTGTTATAGTAAGGAGGACAAGATAGAAAATGAAGAATGAAAATCATAGAGATGGAAGGGGAATATTTTACGGTGTAATTGGTGTTGCTACGTTAGTAGTTGCAATAATTGGTGCTACATTTGCATACTTTACTGCAACAGTATCAAGTAATGGTAATGAAATTACTGGTAATGCTGCATCAGTTTCATTCGGATTAAGAGTAGAAAGGGAAGAAACAACAGACCAAACTAATGGTGGATTAATACCAATGTCTAATTCAATGGTAGAGTCTGCAGTTAATTTAGGTGGATTACCTGGTGGAACAGGTTCTAACAAAGCTGCATGTGTAGACGATAATGGTAACTCAGTATGTCAAATATATAAAGTAACAGTTACAGGAACAGCAGTAGATGATCCTAAATCAGCAAAATCGGTAGTACCAGTAGAATAAGCTAGATGTCCACTTTCAGGACTAGTAGTTTTAAATACTTGTGCCCATCTCATAACAGTTGGATTACTAGTTACATCTGAAGAAGCAGTAGCTGTAGCAAGGCCACCGTTTAAAGTAACATATCCATCTAAGAATAATG
>JAFRKG010000142.1 GCA_017431845.1 Methanosphaera sp.
GGATCAGCTAAATCTTTACCCCTAGCAACACCATTCTTAACAGCACAATTAACAACATTACCCTTAGAATCCTTAAGCAAAACACCATTAAGTTTCAAACTAACCTCACCCTCAGAAACAGCCTTACTGTTAGCATCAAACACTTTAACCGAAACAGTAACATAATCATTTACTTTACCATTAACTGAGTCTATACTGACTTTAGTGTTTAACTTATTAACAGTTATTGTACTTGTTGCACTAGATGATTTATAATAATCTGTTTCGGAGTAAACTGCAGATATTTTCTGAGTTCCGGCAGTTTTGAATGTTGTTTTATAGGTTGCAACACCGTTAACTAATTTCACTGTAGATAATACTTTACCTGAAGCATCTTTGAATAATACATTTCCTTCTGTTGTTGTGTTTAAACTGTTTGTAACTGTAGCGGTAATCGTAACTGTGTCATTAATTTTTGTTGTTACTGAGTTTACTTTTGTTGTTGTGCTTACTTTGTTAATTTTTAATTTTGCTTCTCCTTTATACACATAAACAGTTTTTAATATATTGCCCATAGAATCTTTGAAAGTAACAGTTCCATCATTCACCATTCCAATATCAGTTATTACTGATGCAATTATAACTGCTTCCCTATCCAGATCAAATTCAGTCGTAGTTATTTTTATGGTCGTATTATGCAGAATCACTATCCTATCTTCATCAGGTAAGTTTTTTCCAATATTACATTGACTATAAATCGTATTTGTTGCTCCAATTGCATTAACTCCCTTACCTTTAGAACTACAGAGATAATTATCCTCTATTATCAGATTTTCTACATCATAAGATATGTTAATTGAATAATCAGCATCAGTAACTATTTCATTATTAATAATAAGAATGTCACTATTTCTCCTACCATTGATAAAAATTGCATTAGTAATATTGTTTTCATTTATTTCAATATTATTTACATACCCCGTCCTATCTTTACCAATAGTTATAGTACTTATATTGTTTTGAATTAATTTAATGTCTTCCAAATTGTTTCCTGAATTTCCACGTAAATCTATTGAATTAAAACTTGAATTTTTTATTGTTATATTTTTAATATTTTCCGATAGTAAAACGTTTCCAGAGATATTATAATTTTCCAGTATGAAATCACTTGTTTGAACATAAATATTATTGAATGTGTTGTTTTCTATTATTGAGTTTTTCGTGGTTATACTTAATGTATCTGCAGTATTGTTTATTATTTCTCCATTATTTGGTGTTACAATATTACAACCGCCAATAAATGAATTATTAATAATTTTTGTTCCAGCACTTAAAGATTCACCACTTCCTACCCATCCAGTAGTTATTCCTACACCAGAATAGTTTATTGTATTATTTCTTATTGTATTGTTTGATCCAAAGATTCCGATTGCATAACATTTTGCAGATGCTATAGCCCGTGTTCCATCAATATAATTGTTTTCAATAGTGTTATTAACATTTACTGTCATATCAGTTACTTCAACACCAGGGAAATTATAAGTATTCAAGTATAATAAATTGAAAACATCACCACTACCTCTAATAGTATTATTACGTATTATACTATCTTTAACTCCAGTAAAAACTAAGGTTGCAACCCAACTTGCATGTGTAGTACAGAATGTGCTATTTTCTACCAATATATGTTCACAGAATTCTCTTATTGCACATTGTCCTACCCCCAGTCCAACATATGGATCTGTTACATTAGTAGTAATATTATTGATAGTGACATAAGATGTATTTATAATAAAAAATTGAGTATTATAAAATATTATTTTAGATATGTTTGTATATGCTGCATCATTGTTTATAGTAAATGAATTTCCAGATTCATTCCCAAAATAACTGGTTGCTGTTGTATTTAGGCATATTTTTGCATCATTAGTTGAACTTGTAATATTTACGGGTACCGATATCTTCATAGATTGACTTTGGTTGATTACTCCTTGAAAATCCAATATATCACCCTTAGATACGGAAGAGTTAATATTACCCGCGGAATCAAAATAATTTTTGAAATTATTGTTGTTAATTATGTGTGTTTTTTGCTCAGTTTTTAACGATTTTTGTGTAATGTTCTTTCTGATTTGCTTATTTGTAATATTATTAGTAGAAACTTTATTTTTTTTCTGAGTTAATATTTTTGTTGAAAAAATTTCTTTAGGAGTTGTTTTCTGAATATTAATAGAAGACTTTTTAGTTAATGTATCGTTAGACACTTTCTGAGCATTAACAACAGAAATACCTATTATTAATATGATAATTATTATCATTAAAAATATGTTCTTCTTTTTGAA
>JAFRKG010000143.1 GCA_017431845.1 Methanosphaera sp.
GTTGTTTTCCATCTTGGTTATTAGCATCTTCCCATACTTTCTTTACTGATCTTTCTGTTGTTTTATCATTTTCATCTCTTGTATTGGTAATTGTAAATCCTGTTTTCATGCTACCTTCTACTTTTGATTCATAGTGAGCACTGATATCTTCTACAAGTTCTTTTACTTTATATGTTATTTCTTCTCCGTTTTTGTATCTGTCTAGACCTTTCCAAGTGTATTCCCAATTATTATCTTCATTCATTGTTGCTACTGCTGCACCTTGTACTTCTGTATCATCTGAATATAATAGTTTTGCAGTTACTTCGTCTGGTTTTACACCATCATTAGTTTCGTCTATCCATACTTTTTTAACTTTTACATCTACTCTTTCATAGGTATTTGTATATTTTACAGTATAAGTTCTGTTGTCTTCGTCAATTGTTTTATTAGCAATTGTTTTATTATTATTTATAGTATCAATAATATTTTCTGTTTCTTCTTCGTCTGTTTCATTTTCTTTATAATTTTCGATAAATTCTATTTTCTTAATAGAATATTTATCTAAATCACCTTCAACTACAGTGAATTTACTTCCTACTTTTAGGTTAGTAAAACGTAGATTATCTCCAGCTTTTAATTCAACTTCTAATGTAGTTCCATTAGGTGCATAGTAATATGTAGAACCTGCTTCTTGTGTCCATCCTTCTGGTTCTTCATCAAAAGTTACGTTATTACCATTTTTATCACGTACATTAAACCATAAATCATCATTATTTGTATCATTTACTTCTTTTGTTTCTAAATTATCTACATCTATTGTGAATTTAAATTTATCATCTGGATTAGGAGTTGTTCCTTCTACTGCTTCTACTACTTTTGTTATATTTAGACTACTTCTACGATTATTAGTAGCTTCTATTAAAAGATTTGTTCCTTTTTTAATATATACTTTACCATCTTCTAATTGATAATATTCGTCTTCTCCTACTTTTTTATATTGACTATTACCCATATTAGGAGCTTCATCTTCATCTACAAGAACTAATTCCCATAGAGTTCCATCAATTATCATTGGGTGAACTACTTCTGATTCTAAATCCCAGTTATAAGCTTCTGATCCTAATTCATTAAATTTATAATCGTGACCTTCATCTAGTATTTCTAATTCAGTTATTTCTTCCCCATCTACAGGTTTAGTGTGGGTTCTCATTAATCCAGTTGCAATATAAATATTTTCTTTTTTCCAGTCTGGTCCTGTTAGAGTAGCATCTAAGAAATCAACGCCGTCTCTATTTAAGCTTAATTGAATACTATTTACACTTCTACTATCCAATAAGTTTTTCCAATTTTTCTTTATTGATATTGTTTCTGCTTCTGTTGATACTGGTTTTGGAGGATCAAATATTGCTGTTTGTTCTGTATTTGATACTCTTGTATCTTTATATTTTAATATAGCTTGTGTATTTGTTGCTAATTTAAAATCAGTATATTGATCATTTGTAGGTGTTAAGTATTGTCTAACACTTACAGGCAATTCGTTATATTTATCGATTCTAGCTTGTAATGTGCTTTCATTTTTAATATCAGCAATGATATCGTAAGTTTCTTGTGTTGGATATACATCAAATGTTACTTTATATGTAACTCCGTTATCTAATAATCCATCTATTTTCCATTCAACTTTACCTGTTTCCTCATTATATGTTGCTGCTGGTGGAGCTGGATTATCTGTTGTTTTCCATTCTACTCCATCTTTATAATATTTAAAACTATTTGGTACAACATCTAATAATTCTATTGCAGTACTTTCTAATCTGTGTGTAGTTCCATCTTCTATTGTAATGTCTGCACATCCTGCCATTTCAATTTTATTTAATATTTCTGCAAATGCAGCTTGTAGTGCTGCTGTGTTTGATGCTGAGTAATTATTTCCTGATGGTGCTCCGGCGTCTGATGTTATATCAGTCATATAATCGCTACCATAACTTGCACCATATGCAAAAATTGTATAGAAATTATCTTTTCCAACTTTGCTTGCTAATGTAGCTGCATCATCTTTAGCTTGTGTATAACTACGTTCCATATTTGGTTATGTTTCTCCAACAGTACCATAAACATTATAGTCTATATTCAATGTATTATAACCACCATCTGTGCTATGGAATGTTGGAGCTCCATCTGAGAAGAATATTACATACGTTGGATCTTTATCATTCTCTCCAAAACTTATGTTTTGTGCTTGCTTTAATGCAGCTTCCCAGTTTGTTCCACCATTAGCTCTTAAGTTGTTTACTGCAGTGCTATTTGTACTGTATGATGTAGTATTTGCTACATCTGTTCTTGCTGTTGTTGCAAATGAAACTAATGCCATTTCAACTGTGTCATTTGGATTATCACCACCATTGTGTGCTAATAATGATTGTGCAAGATTATTTACTGCTTGTTGTGTAGCTTGTAATCTATTTTGATTTGCTTCTTGTCTTGAGTATCTTTGTCCTGTATATTCTGTACCATTTGCGTAAAAATGATATGTTACATTTGGCCAGTATCCTGTTGATGTTCTAGTTAATTGAACATATTCATCTCCTACTTTTCCATATAGGTTGTTTTGATAGTTCCAACCTCCGTTATCATTAGTTTCTGTGTAAGTTACTGTTGATGTTCCTGAGCCATCACCCATACTTCCTGATCTGTCGACAATAACAATTACATTAACTTTAGGTGTAACTTTCTCTGATTCTCCTTTTACATCTAATGATATTGTGTATGTACCATCACCATTAGGTTGAACATCTTTTGTATGTTCTGGTACTTTAGCATCTTCTGCTTTAACATTTAAATAAGTAAATGTTTTTAATCCAACAATACTTGCTACAATTAATAATAAAGCAAATACTATGAATTTTATTTCTGTTTTAATATTTCCTTTCATTGTTCTTTCCATTTTCTAAAACCTCCTATAATTTATTTTCTCTTTTTGCAGCGACTATTAAATATTTCTTCTTATATTTTTTATATTCTTCTTTATTGCTACAAGTCTGTA
>JAFRKG010000144.1 GCA_017431845.1 Methanosphaera sp.
AAATAAGGATTGTGGAATCACAATCAGTTACATAGTTAGCTATAACTCCACAACTCCTTTCTAAAAATAAAACATTCTTAATAAGAATTCAATCCAAAAATTGAATTATTGGAGGAACGTTATGTTAATTTTTTTCTCTGTATATGTCATCAGGTTTGTTGTCTTTGAAGGTACAATTGTTTGATTCATATTCAGATTCTTTATCTACGTATATTGCCCCACCATCTTTTTGTGCTGTGTTTTTTATGAGTGAGGATTCTGTCATTATTAACTCACCAACAAGGTTTAATTGAACTCCATGCAATTTAGCAGTGGCACGCTCCAATTTCACCTTGTTCTTAATATTCTCATTACTAATAGCCCCACCTTCTTCTTTTGCAGTGTTTTCTGTGAGTATGGATTTTATTATTGTTAATTTACCTAAATTACATATTGCTCCACCATTTTTAGCAGTATTGTCTTGGAGTGTAGAATCTTTAATTGTTAACTCACCATCAATATTATAAATTGCTCCACCATATATTGCTATGTTTTCTGTTAGTGTGGATTCAGTCATTGTTAATTCGCCAGTAGCATTAAAAATTGCTCCACCTTCATCCATTGCTCTGTTTTTATTTAGTGAGGATTTGACCATTGTTAACTTGCCATTAAAATTAAAAATTACTCCACCGTACATTGCTGTGTTTTCTGATAGTGAGGATTCTGTTATTGTTAATTCGCCAGCAGCATTAAAAATTGCTCCTCCCTCATTTTGTGACGTGTTTTTGCAGAATGAGGATTCGGATAATGTTAATGCCCCTTCAGCATTAAAGATTGCTCCACCACTCTCCTCCTGCGATGTGTTTTCTGTTAGTGTGGATTCTGTTATTGTTAACAAACCTTTGTTAAATATTCCCCCACCATACTTTTGTGTTGTGTTTTTATTGATTGTAGATTTTGTTATTGTCACCTCCCCCATATTTGCTATTGCTCCACCACCCTTTTGTGATGTATTTTCTGAGAGTTCAGATTCTGATATTGTTAACTCACCATTAACATTAACTATTGCACCACCATAAAACACATTTACTTTGTTTTTTATGAGTGTAGATTCTGAAATTGTTAACTTATGAGTATTAGATATTGCCCCACCTTCATCTTCTGCTGTGTTTTCTGTTAGTGTGGATTCTGTTATTGTTAACTCACCCTCATTAGATATTACTCCACCATACTTTTTTGATGTGTTTTTGTCGAGTTTGGATTTGGAAATTGTTAACATGCCTTTGTTAAATATTGCTCCACCTTCCTTTTTTGCAGTATTTTCTGTGAGTATTGAATCTTTTATTGTTAACTCACCCTCATTAGATATTACTCCACCATTCTTTGATAATCCATTTTTTAGGATGATGTTCTTGATTATGATATTTTTACCTATACAATTAAATATTCGTGTTTTTCCACAAGCATCAATCATATAACCATTACCATCAATAACTATATTATTTGCTTCAATTTTAATTCCATTTTTATATTTGGATTTTTCATTACGACCTAAAATGATATCTGATTCTAAAACAATCTCTTTTCTACCACTATGAATTAAACTATCCAAATGTTTAAAACTTGTCTTATCTATTTCTTTTTCATTGGATGAAGCTTTAAATTTATCTAGAAAACCCATTAAAATCACCTTTAATTATAATTTAAAAAAAGGGTAGGAATAATCTAAGATTATTCCTAGCTATTTACATTTATGTCTACTATTTTATCTGAATGAAGAGTGAAAACTATGTCTCTATCATATTCTTTATCCTGTATAGTTCCAGTAATTTCAACAGTACCATAATCGATGTCTTCGATATCAATCACAGAACTTCTTTCAGTATGGAAATCGGATGTATTGGAATCATAATACTTTAAAGTTAAAATTCCATCTTTTATTGAAACTTCAAAATCATCATATGATGTAATATAGTTACCCTCATTGTCATAACAGTCAAGAGTTATAGAAACTGAATCGGATTTTAATAATTT
>JAFRKG010000145.1 GCA_017431845.1 Methanosphaera sp.
ATATTACTGTTTGTTTCTTTATTTATCCTAAGTTTGATGAAAATAATAATAAAATACGAGGATACATCTACTCTAATCGAAATGTTTATTGGGACAATATTACTTTTTCATTTACTGATTTAAATGAAGCAGTTTCTGATGCAGATTCTAATTTATCCTTGCAGTTTAATTATAAATATTTCAAATAGTATGATTCTGCTTTTGTTAGTGGTGTTTCTGTTTCTAATGCTTTGACTGTGAATGGTAATAATCATATTTTGGATGGTAGTGGTCTTGCTAGAATTTTAAGTGTCAATAATTGTGTTTTAAATGATATTGTGTTTGTTAATGGTTCTGCTCAGGATGGTGGAGCAATTCAGGGTTCAAATGCACATGTTAATAACTGTACTTTTATGAATAATACAGGTACTCGTTATGGTTCTACTATAATGTGTAATTCATTTAATATTACTAATTGTGTTTTTAAAGATAATCCTGGTGCTAATAGTAATATTAACTTTAATACTGGTACTAATTATTGTTATAATAATACTTTTTATGATTCTGGTAAGGTTACTAATTCTGATAATGATTGTGTTGTTGTTATTCAGTACAATAGTTTTTTAAATGGTGGTTATCCTGATGTTAGGTCTCATACTGATGCCAGTTATAACTGGTTTGGTTATAATCGTGAGTCCTTTAATAATTATCCTTGTTTGAATGCAACTTTAAATTTTGTTTCTGTTAAAAAAGAGAATGATAAGTATGTTTATGTTTTTAATGTGACTTTTGTTAAATCAGATACTGGTGATGTGGTCTGTGTTAATTGGACTCGTCCGGTTAACTATACTATAACAAATAACAATAATGCCAGTGAAAATATTAGTGGTTTAAATACAGATACTAGTTGGTTATCTGGTCATGTATTATTTAATCTTTCTGCTAATGTTGATAATCAGTTTTTATCACTGGTTTCATATCCTTTCACTGTTTTGTCAATGATTATTGATTATTATGGAGATAATAGTCATGTTGTTTTAGTTCATGATTATACTTATGATGAAGTTGTTGATAATCCTGGTGTGGGTGTTTTAATTGCTTATAGTAATGTTACTGTTGATGGTAATGGTCATAGATTGGATGCTTTGATGTTGAGTCGTGTTTTGAGCATAACTTCTGATAATGTTACATTGTCCAATATTTTGCTTAACCATGCAAAATACAGCGGAGGCAAGGGTACTAGTAATACTGGTGGATTTGTCAGGTGGGCTGGTTTGAATGGTAAAATGAGTAATGTTACTGTTAATGGTAGTGGTGTGTCTTGTGTTAGTTTTGGTGGCTTTATTCAAGGAGGTAATTTAGTTTGTGTGGATTGTACTTTCCAGAATATTGTTGCAAGTTATGGTGCTGTTTTTAATGATTCTAAAGGAACTATGATTAATTGTACTTTTTTAAATAATCATGCTAATTTAGGTGGTGTTTCACGAGACTCTGATATTAATTATATTAATTGTACTTTTAAGGATAATTATGGTAGTCATAATACTCAGGGTAGTGTTTTCCATGGTGGTGATATGAGTATTGATAATTGTATTTTTATTGGCAATCATGGTAGTAATGGTGGTGTTTTCTATAATTCTAAAGGTAATGTGATTAATAGTATTTTTAATGGTAATTATGCTGTTAATGGTGGTGTTTTCTATAATTATAATGGATATATTGTTAATTCTACATTCATTAATAATACGGCATCTTCCAATGGAGCTGTTGTGTATAGTGACGGTAAATTAGTTAATATTACTGGATGTAATTTCACTAATAATCATGCTAATTATGGTGGTGCAGTTTATTTAATGAATACTGAAGCATATTTCGATGATTGTATGTTTATGAACAATGTTGCGATTAATGGTAGTGCAATATATATTGTAAAATCACTCAATTATTGGTGTGATTTGATTTTCAATTCTAATGTTGCCTCTAATAATGCAACTGTTTACTTTAATGGTGATTCGACTGTTTACAGTAACAATTTATCTTTTACTGGTAATGTTATTCCTAATGCTTTGCATATTGTGGGTACTGATCATATTTATTCTCCTTTGTTGTATGTTAATAGTATTCATTCTGGTTTTGGTATTATTGCGATTGAGCCTATTAGTTTGGAAAAAGCATTGGATAATATTTTGCCAGGTGGTAAGATTATTATGATGAGAGATTACACTTTGAATGAAACTCTAAAAGTCACAAATTTAAACAACATCACA
>JAFRKG010000146.1 GCA_017431845.1 Methanosphaera sp.
CCACACGCATACTATCGTGCACTAACCCTCAGACTGACAGTAATTATAGTGGCGATAATAGCTGCAATTCAAGGTATTGTTGATATTCCAAGTCGTACAGCCCATCTTCTGGTAGCATATGAACATTCAAATGTAATAGAAATTATTGGATCAGCACCTCAACTGTTAATGAATCACAGTATGGATATAATAGTAACAGCATTACTAATATTCATTCTTATATTGACTGTAATGTTTACATTTTGTACTATAGGTAAAGTAGATTTAGAAGTAAATCATAATTTCAGACAAATATTAGACCTCGGATATATAGGTGGTATAGTTGGAAAGATAGGAGTAACGAGGTATCTGCAATTTTTAGCCTTAGTAATGGTTCTGTGTATAATTATATCAAATATTATAGTCTTTTTAGAAGTTAAACATACACTTGGTTGTCTGTTATCATCATTGTTGGAAGCATTTTCGTTATTCTTCTTCCTACATGCATTCTCACAATTATACCCAGAATAACATTTTCACCACCCCTTCAAAACTCCTTTTTTTTATTAAATGAAAATTATTTTTTTCCTTTAAATTTTATTTAGTGTAATCAAATATTTTTAGTAGAAAAAGGGGATAGTATCATATTACAGATATAATTTGATAAAAATAGTATTATGGTGGGGGAGGGGGAGATTACAGTATACTACCACCAACAGATTCAACATACTGTTCAACATAATCCTTATCTTTCACATCAAATAAAGAATAATGGAAGGTAAAACATGAGAACGAGTCATTAACCTGATTATCATCCCTGTCAATTATTTCTACATCAATAACAGGTTCAATATTCTTAAACATTTTAATCAAGAATTCATCATCACATTTACGAGGAAACAGTACAGATAAATCAAAATATTCTAAATTAATATTATTCTTTTTCCATTCCTGAATATCCTCATCAGATAATATGTCAACATTTGAAATATCTAAGTTAATCACATTATCCTCTGAAGTTCGAAGAGCCACACTTTTAGATTTTACATCAGAAATAATTCCAACATACACTTCATTAGTGAAATGATGTTTCAAGCCCATCTCTTTTCCAACAGATTTCTTGAGAAGATTAATCTTACGGTTAATCATATTAATAGCTAAATCTGAACGTTTCAAGGATTCTTTTTCATCATTTAAATGTTTTGCAGATTCAACAATAATTTTAACAAAATCTTCCTCATCTTCATTTTTAATCAAGTTAGAAATATATATGCTTTCATCTATTAATGTTTGCCTAGCATTTTCTGTTTCATGGTTATTTTTTTGTATGGAATAATAAAGATAAGGGTTCTGATAAACTATACGTCCAACCATGTCAAGCATTAAACTGTAAACAGGGCTTGAAAAATTTCTAGATTTTTTAACATTAATATTTAACTTTTTAATGGTAGCAGCTAAGCTAATGAATGAAAAATGAGTAAGGCCCTGAACTATACTCATATATTTATCATGTTCTTCAGGTGTAGTTTCTACTATTTCACACTTATTTTCTATTAAAAATTCCTTAATTCGTGGCAACCAATTGTTTGACCTGCCCTGTACTGGTGTTAATACTATTATTTGCTTTTTAAGATTGGGAACACGAGGACCAAACATTGGATGACTTGGTACAATCTCCGTATCTTCTGGTGCAAACTTTTCAAGAGCATCTGAAACTTCGCTTTTTATACTCGCAACATCCATAAGCACTGACCCTTTTGGAGCATATGGTGCTACTTCCTCGATAGTTTTCACCATACTCCCAATAGGAACACTGAAAATAATTATTTTAGCATCTTGTATGGCTTCAATGTTATTGCAATTATAATTTACCCCTATTTCCTGTGCAATTTCTGTTCCTGTACTTTTGTTACGACTGGTGATGGTAATATCATATTTTTCTTTTAAATGTTCTGCCAACCATCTTCCCAGACCTCGGGTACCTCCTATGATAGTCATTTTCTTTTCATTTTCTCTAGTCATATATAAGCATCTCTTATTTTTTCAAATATTTTATTGTAAATTATGGTTTCTCCTATTATTAACATTTAATGACAATATCTTTTTTTTATTATTATTTATATATGAGGGATATAAATTTTAAAAATAAAAATCTTATTCTATTTTAACATTAACTACATCTTTTTCAGCTTTTACAGTATTAGTCTCATCTTCAACGTCTTTTTCAGAAGTTATGTTAACTTTAGTTTTCACATTATTCTCTTTTATAGGAATGATTAAACAAGCTAATATGTAAATTAAAATGCCTCCAGGAAATAAAACAGTGAAAACAGCCCATAATAATCTTACAATCACTGGATCAATATTAAGATACTCTCCTATTCCACCACAAACTCCTGCAATACAGATATTGCTTTCTGAACGATATAATCTTTGAACCATGAATTCTCACCTAAATATAGTTATAATAATACTTCTATCAATACTCTATTAATTATTTTTTTGTCAAATATTTTAAATATCATAAATTATATTGTGAATTTAATGTACAATAGGATATTAAAGTTCTTTTATATTAGAAAAATATTAAATATGATGTAAAACCTCTCCCACACAACATGCATGTTTTTTTATTTTGATGATACTTAAATTTTCGGAGAATTTATTAAAAATTAAATCATTACTTCCTATATAAATAATCTTATAATCTAGAAAAGACAAACACTAAACTAAGATTAAATAAGGAATAAAATATGTTAACAGTTGGAACAAAGGCACCAGATTTTAGTTTACCAGATTATGATGGAAAAACCAGAAAACTATCCGATTTTCGTGGACAAAAAATAATATTATACTTCTTCCATAAAATCACAACAGCTGGATGTAAAAATCAGGCATGCACATTCATGGACTTATATCCACAGTTTGATGAAAAAGGAGCAACAATAATAGGAATAAGCAGAGACAGTGTAGAAACACAGAAAGGATTCCAGGAAGAATACAAGTTACCATTCATATTACTCTCAGACACAGAAATGGAAGTTATAAAACAATATGATGTATTGAAGGAGAAGAAAAATGTTTGGCCGGCCAACAATAGGGCTTGAAAGAACTACATACCTGATTGATGAAGAAGGAATTATCATTAAAGCATTTGATAAGGTAAAACCGGCAAAAAATCCAAAACAGATGCTAGATGAACTAGACTAATCACATTACATTTCTCCTCTCCCTAGTATTTTTTTTTGCACATAATTTTATTCATATGTTTGGATGGTATGTTAGCACTGAGAAAAACCAGAATATAAGGAATAATAGACAACAGATTCCAAGGCACGTTTTGTCATGATTGTTTTGTTCATTGTTTTCTTGTGGTTTGTAATCATAATTATTATCCCAGTTCATGTTATGGGGAATTATATAACCTCTGGAATCAAAATCTGACCCGCTTAATTCATTCAATACTTCTTCTGGGTATTCACAATCTTCTATACTTAAACGACCTGCTTCCACTTCCTCTGCTTCGTATATGACTGTTGATCTATGTGACATGTTCTATAATCCTCCAGTATTATTCACTATTATTTCTTATTTATTACATGTGTTGAATTATATTATTTTTAGAATTTAGATGTTATTGAATATACTATATGTTTTTATTATCTATTATAGGGTACTCGATTTTAACTGAATGCAAGTAGTGTTGTTTGGTGTTCTTTTGTGAAGTCGTCTAGTGTTGTTTGGTTGTTTTTGTAGGGTACACATGGATTTTTTTGTTTTTTGTTCTGTTTTTTGTTTTTTCTTTCTTCTGTGTTTTATTACGGGCAATAGTTCTATGTTTCCTTCTGATAGTTGTTGCATTTTGGTTTTTGTATTGTAACCTTGTTGTATGCAGATTGTTGTTAATAATATGCATGGATATATGTATTTGCTTATTGATTTGATTGTATATTTGTGGAATTTGCCTAAACCGAATGCATCTTTGGCTACTTTGAAAAAATCTTCTATTAATCCTCGTACAGGTTTTAGTTTTTCCCAGTTTTCTAATTTTTTTATTAAGATGGTTTTTAATGTTATGTACTCTTTTTTTTAATTTATTTACTTTCTTATTTTTGAATATTTCGAGAGGATAAGCTAGATTATCTTTTATTTTTTGTATTGTATTTTTGTATTTTGGTGCTATTACTGGAACTATGTTATAACGGTTAATTCCTATTTTATAGTTTTCTAATGAGTAATATCCTCTATCTAGGTATAATGATGTTCTTTTTGCTAAAAGTCTTCTTCTTTTTAATTCGTTTAGTACTTCTTCATAAAGTACGGAATCATGTGGTGATCCTGGATGAATAAGAATGGATACTGGGCATAATGTATCTTTATCAAGTGTTACTGTTACTTTAAATCTCATATAATAGTTTTTAGTTTTAGAAAATCCCCATTTGAGTTTCAATTTATCTAATTCTTCTTGAGATATGTATTTTTTGATCGTGTTTATATCTACTTCTACAGAGGTTGCATCAACTATAAACGTTCTTATGGGATTCCTATTTTCTTTATTTATTCTAGAACATATGCTGTTTGTTATATTATTAAATAATTGTGGGTCAAAACGATTAAAATAATCGTAAAATTGTTGTTCTGTAAAATTATTTTGTATTTTAAAATGAGTTTGTAATTTTTTATCTCGATTTATTTCACGAACCGTATCTGATATTGTATAATTATAAAACAATGCTATTAGTATAATTTTCATAGAATCTATCATTTTGTTGATATTTTTTACACAATTTCTTGATAATATTTGTTTGGTTGATCTTTTATCGAAATATTTAAGTATTTTGGTCAATAAACATATTTTTGGGTCAGTTTTATCTAAATTTATACTTATTGACCCTATTTTTATAAATTAAGAACTAATTTTTTGTACTTAAAAATATAACAACATATACATATGGTTAATCATGAAAATAAGCTTTAATAATACTTATTTTATAAGCTATTTTTCGAGTACCCTATACCAATATATACAATACAATAATCGAAGAGAAAAATGAAACAGTAAACATTACTGTACATAAAGTATGGGTAAATAATGGTAACAAGAATCCGGTACATGTAACTGTATACATAATAGCACATGGTCATACCATTGCATCAGCAACACTATCTGAAGATAATAGTTGGACTTACACTTTCACAGGACTTCCAAAACATGATGAAAACAAAGAAATCATACACTACAGAGTAGATGAAATAACCATACCTGAAGGTTACACGGCTACATATTCAGGAAATATGCATAATGGATTTACCATTACAAACACCTATGAATATGAAGAAGTTGAAGAAAACAAGGAAACAGTAAACATCACAGTACACAAAGTATGGGAAAACAATGGACATAAAATACCAGAATCCATAATAGTAAGCATACTTGCTAATGGACTGCATAAATCAAGCACAGAACTATCAGCTGGTAATCGTTGGACTCATACATTCAGTAACCTTGACAAGTATGGTGCTAACGGTAAACAGATAGTTTATATAATAGATGAAATCAGAATACCTGAGGGTTACTTGGCAGATTATACTGGAAACATGAAAGAAGGATTTATCTTAACTAACACTTATCCATTAAATGATAGTGTGAAGGAAAGTATTTACTTCACTGTTGTTAAAAATTGGAGAGCTAACACTACACAGCCACAACCAATTATGGTGAACTTATATGCTAATGGTAAACCTATTGCATCAACAATTTTGAACGAAGAGAATATGTGGATGCATGTGTTCACACATTTGGATAAATATGATAGTAATGGAAAAACTATTCTTTACTCAGTGAATGAATTTAGAGTTCCTGAAGGATATGTTGCATCATATGAAACAAAAACTGGGGATATTGTATTTATTACAAATACTTATCAGTCAAGTAATATAATCATTGTAGAAAATCATACTTTGGAGCAGGATGATGATATTATAGTTCACGTTCCGGAAGATGATGAGAAAAAGGATAATATTACCTTTGATGAACCTACAGAACTTGTACATTTCAAGTGGGGTTGGGAATTAATTAATATGAGTAAGTATTTTGAACTTTACGAGTAAAACCTTAATGATACAGGAGATTCATTGAATGTACCTGGTAATGCTTCAAATAGTCCAAGTATTCCAAACAATCCGTATACATCAAATCTATATAATAATGGATATAACAGAAATGATGGTAATCAAGGTTCCTATCTGCAGTCCGGATATTCTAATAATCAAATAAGTGGATATAACAGGTATAACAGCTATAATTACCGATATAACAGGTATAACAGATATAATTGGTATTCAAGAAACAATTATTTCAACATAAACAGGCAACAAAGCAGTGGATCTTCATATCAAGATGAAGGAAAAATATACAAATATCATTTATACATTTACTTATACGAGGAATACCTCTTAGGACATATGAGCTTTGCAGACTTTATAGCTGCATTAGAGCATGAAGGAATAAATATATTCAAGCATCATACTCATTGGGATGAAAATGGAATTCTAGTTGTTGACTATGAAGACATAGATGATGTGCCTCACACAATAAATCTTGTAAACCAGGAGGGCCATGTTGAAAATTCTTCCGCTCAAATAGATAAGAGTGGATCAAACAGTAATGGTCATATAATAGATTCAGGTGAAGTTCATACAGAAGTAAACACGGATCATGAACATTATAGAAGTCAATCAAATTCAAACAGTGGTTCAAGTTCAAGCAGTTCAGGAAGTTCTAGTAGTAATGAAAATCCTAGTGCTGGCACTGAAAGTACAAGTATAGAATAATTTGTTTTATTCTATTTTTTTCATAATCTCCCATTTTTTAATTTTTCTTATTTTTAACTTTTTTTTGATATATCTTTTAAAAGTATTATCTTTTTTATATAAAAATCATATTTGTAATGATTAATCATAATGTTTATATTTTATAATCAAACATATATAATATTAAGTAAATATTATAATTTCCAACAAAAAAATAGAAGATGTTCAATAGAGTAGGAGACTAAAAGAATATCTCTAAAATTTTAAACAAGCATAAAAAAAAATTTAAGCAACAACAAAAATAAACACACACCCATATTTACTTAAAATAATAATAAAAAAAAAGTAACATTACTTATAATAGGTGAAAACGACATGTTAACCATAAACCATACAATATGTCCCCAATGTAGCATAGGCTGTGGAATTAACCTCATAAGCAAGGATGGAAAAATAAAGGGAATCAATCCATACAAAAACCATCCAATAAACGAAGGAAAAAACTGTAAAAACTGCATAGACTACATAGAAACAATCAAACAAAACAATCAAGAAAAAACATTCGACTACAAAAACAAACTCGAAGAAATAACACAAACCATCAAAAAATACCAGAACAACCAGATAAGCATAATCACATCAGGAAAAACAGATAACGAAGACCTCGAAGAAATAATAAAATTCACAAACAAAAACAACTACAACATCCTATCATACGAAGACGGCTTCACAAAAACAGACAAAAAATTAATACCAACCTATGAAGAAATAGAAAAAGCAGAACAAATCATCATCATAGGAGACATATACCGCAAAAACACCCTAATAGCCAGAAGAGTAATACACGCACAACAAAACGGTGCAAAAATCATAAACATAAACACCACCAAAAACCTAACAGGATACAACAGCAATCAACTAATACAAATTGATTCCTATGAAAACATAACCCCGGCACTAAAAGACATAAATATAACCCCCAAAACAATACTAATTCTAAACGAAGTTGAAAACTACAAAGACATAATAAGCTTTGCAGAAGAAAACAACATCAAATTACTACCATTACTAAAAAATCCCAACAGCTACTCAATACTAGAAAAAATAGAAAAAACAGGCAAAAACGACATAAACAACACAATAAATGATTCAAAACTACTCATATTCATCAACGAAGAACAGGAAAACTATGAAGACTATAACATAAAAGATAAAGAAACAATAACAATAACACAAGAACCCAAAGGAAACAAAAACGAAATACCAGTAAAACAATGGTGCGAAAAAAACGGATCCTACACAAATACCATGGGAACAACACAATACTTTGAAGATGCAATCCATGATGAAAACAATAACCTGAAAACAGTTGGAGAAATAATTGAAACTATAACAAACAACATATAATGGTGGTGGAATTGATGAAATATTTACAAATAAAAGCAACAGATGAAGAAATACTTGCAAAATGTGAAAACGGGGGAGCAGTAACAGCAATACTTCTCTCATTACTTGAACAAGAAAAGATCGATGGAGTATTAAACCTGAAAAAAGGAGAAGACGTGTATGATGGAATACCAGCATACTCAACCACCAAGGAAGAACTAATAGAAACAGCAGGATCACTGCACTGTGCACCAATAATGACATCATACCTAATAGCACAATACCTAAAAGACGAAAAAATAGCAGTAACCACCAAAGCATGCGACCTAATGGCCATCGATGAAATAATAAAAAGAAAAGGAATAAACAGGGACAACATATTCATCATAGGATTAAACTGTGGCGGAACAGTAAACCCATTGACAGCAGAGAAAATGATACAATTATACTATGACGTAGACCCAAAAAAAGTAGTGAGCGAAGAAATCAGCAAAGGAAAATTCATAATAGAACTAGACGATGGCGAAGAAAAAGAAGTGAAAATAGACGACCTCGAAGATGAGGGATACGGAAGAAGAAACAACTGCCAAAGATGTGAATTAAAAATACCAAGAAAAGCAGATATAGCCTGTGGAAACTGGGGATCAAGCAAGGGATACACATTCGTAGAAATAAACACGCCACGAGGAGAAGAAATAGTACAAAATGCCATAGACAAGGGATACATAGAAACTAAGGAGGCAAGCGAAAAACAAGTCGCAATACGTTCAAAAATAGAGAATGTAATGAAGAAAATGGCTAAGAAGAAACAGAAAACACAACTGGAAAAAGAATACCCGACACCAGAGGAATTTAACTCAATACTGACAAGATGCATAAAATGTTACAGGTGTAGGGATGTATGCCCAATATGTAACTGTAAAACATGCTCCCTGGAAAAGGAACACCTGCAGCAGGAAGATTATGAAAAACCAGACCCACTATTAATGCATGGAATAAGATTATCACATATGGCATTCAGTTGCATTAACTGTGGCCAGTGTGAGGATGTATGTCCAATGGATATTCCATTAGCAAAGATGTATCAGAAAGTTCAGCTTCGATACAGAGAAGAAACAGGATATGTTGCCGGTTGTAGTGATGATAAGGCACCAATGTTCAGTGGACTTAAAGAGGAAATAACAGAATAGTGTTAGTGGAGGATTAATAGTATGAATGATGATGAAATAAAAATAATAGGATTTTGTTGTAACTGGTGTTGCTATGGTGGAGCAGATAATGCTGGAACTGGTAGAATGGCTTATCCGCCAAACATTAGAATTATACGTGTGATGTGTTCTGGGCGAATAAATGCAGAAATGATATTCAAGGCATTCCATGAAGGAGCAGATGGGGTATTTGTAGGGGGATGTCATATAGGTGACTGTCACTATGATGCAGGAAATTATAAGTGGCGAAGAAGAGCACAGCTGGTACGTTACATCCTTGATGAGATGGGTATTGATCAGAGAAGGTTCCGTTATGAATGGGTGTCAGCATCGGAAGGTTCAAAGTTCCAGAAGTTAATGAACGAATTCCATGAAGAACTGGCGGCAATAAAAGTATAATAATTGATTTAATATAGTTAATCTTAATTATGTATTGTTGACAGTATTCTTATTGTAACATGTTGTTATGGGTGCTGTCAGCATTCTAATTTTTATTTTTTTGTGAATGTCATATGTTATAGTAATTTTTGAGTTATTTTAAAGTTCAGATATAATAATGATTATTGGAATAGTTGATGATTTTTTTTTAATGAACATTAATAAATTGTGTTTAATAGAATTTATATTACAACATATATATGAACTATATAAGAAATATACATTTAAGACTGTTTTCATAATGTGAATAAGTAATCATCTAATTTTTCCAGGTAATTTTTAGAATTATAGAATGTTGATATAAACTCTCTTTTTGTAATACTTTTTATTTCTAAACAAATTTATGCCAAGTCTCAATTGTTGTAGATTTGTATATAAATATATTTATATATAAAATTTCATAGATTATTATAGGTGGTATTTCTATGGCAACTACGATACGTATTAATGAAGATGTTAAACAACAATTAAAACATAAAAGTGTGCTTACTGGGGTTAGTCAGTATAATCTAGCTAACAAATATATTCTTGAGGGTATTAAAAATGATTCTACACCTAATAAGCCCTTAAAATCTATTGAAGAAATAGAAAAAATATTGGATAATGATAGAAAAGATGAAATGACCTCTTATGATATTGATTTATCTGATGATATTCCTGATGAATTAAAATTAAATGATGATAATAATTTAAATATTCCAGTTTCGGATATGAATGATGTAAAGAACTTATTAGATTTTGACAATGACTCAAATGATGATGTATTAAAAAATTTGGATGGTGCAGTAGTATTTGACAAAGAAACTAACAGTCTTAAGTTAAAAAAAGAAGCTTATAAATAATTAATAGGTAAAATGATATTTATGATTTTTTTGGATAGCAGTTATTTAATTGGATTAATAATAGATAATGATGTGCATCATCAAAAAGCTCACATGTTACGTCCATTGTTGGAACATGAAAATAAGATAATTAACAACACGGTTTTAACAGAAGTTTTGAATAGTTTAAAGAAGAATAATTATCATTGGGATAGAAAAAAAGTCATTCATTCCTTATTGGATATTGGAGTTGTCAGTATATTATCCAGAAATGACTATGTAGATTCAATTAAATTATTTAATTATTATAATCATGCTATTAATTTCTCAGATTGTACTATTCTTAAGACAATGCAGAATAATAAGGTTAATAAAATAGTATCATTTGATTCAGACTTTGATAAAATAAAAGGAATTATACGAATTACACATTAGATTCTTTCCTTTTTTTACTAGGAAGTGTTGACATAAACTCTCTTTTTGTAATATGGTTTTATTTCTAAACTAATTTATGCTAAATCTTGGATATAATAATGTTTTTTCATGAATTTCATTAACTATTTATATGTTCATTTTTAAATAATTATAATAAGTCTTAACTTAGTTAAGTCTTATATGTTATTAAAATAGAAACAGGTGATTATAAATGAACAACAAAGATAAAGTAATAGAAGCATTCAGAAACTCAGAAGACCCATTAAATGCTACAAAAGTAAGTGAAATCAGTGGGGTAGAAAAAAAAGAAGTAGATAAAATAATGAAAGAACTAAAAAAAGATGAAACAATAATTTCACCAAAACGATGTTACTGGACATTAGCAGACAAATAATATAATAAAACAGTGGTGATCCTATTGAAAGATAACAATTACCCACACAAAGAAGCAATAGAAAACCTGGAAATCATATCACCCCTAATATCATTGATTGAAGAATCAAAAGAAAACTATATCAAAGAAAACCTCAGTCAACACTTACACAAAAGAGAAATAAAACTACTAAAACAAGCAAATTCACATTCCATGCCAGTACATAAAAAAGCCAGAATAAACCAGTACAAAAAACTACAAGAAACACCAGAACAAATAAATGAAATATTCAATCTACATAAGAACATATTCATCAAAAAATACCAAAAACTAGAAAACAAAGGATTAGTAGAAGTAAACACGAAAAGTGAAGACTTACCCTACGATGTAACATTAACATCAAAAGGAAAAGAAATAATAAAAGAAATAAAATCTCTGGAAATGGAATGGAACAAATATATGATGGAAGATATAGACAGAGAAAAACTACTAGAAATATTAAAAGAAGTAACACACAAAGCAGCTCCAATAAACCATAAACATAGAAAACAACAAAAATTCATATTCTAGAAATACATACAATCCCCTAATTTAATCTTTTTAGAAAGAGGATAAATTATCATCTTACATTTTTTTTTATCCATCAAATAATTGGAATTATCAAGAAAATTTCATATAACTCCTTTTTTTTAAATTATTTATATCTTCTAATTACTAGTATCTATGTTACATTTAGATTATTGTCACGTGGTAAACAGAATAAAATATCAATAAATAATTGTTGTACAATCACTTTAAAAGAAAAAAAGGGTATTTAAATGATTATTTGTAATTATATTTGGATAAACGAGTATTATCCTTATTTTGGAAACATTTTCTTGTCATATTGTAAACAGTATTAGCATACCAATTATGGCTATTATCATTGTTAGTATGCTTGGTGCCGCGACTAAAGCTCCCAAAGCGAAGCAGAATATTACGACCTTAAAGAATGCGGCATATGGATTGCTCATATTAACACTTCCCCGTATTATTGTTTAATTTGTATATAATCATCTGGTATATGTTAATATATATTAGGTAATATATATGTTATGTTTATTAATTCAAGTTTTTTATTGGAAATAATTATATTCCGGGGAAGTTATTGTATTTAATATGGTTCTATTTTAAATGATTTATTCTTTCACTAGTTTCTGTCCAAGTTCGTATGCCTTTTTACAATCCATAGGGAATTGTGTTTTTTCTTGTTCTATTTTGTGTTCAGGGTCAAACATGTTATTCAGGTAGGGCGTATAATCTTTAAACTGTTTGGTATCATATGCATATAATGATTCACAATCTCCTATAATGTTTGACAGATAATTTCTCATTATGGCTAGTTGGTCTTCACCATTAAATTGTGATAATTCTTCTGTAGCATTCATTGTGTATATTATGGCGGTTTTAATGTTTTTCTTTATTTTTGAAACTCGGTTACCCTCTTCATCTATTAGGTAAGTGTCTGCTGCGAAGAGTAATCGTTCTAGAAATGCTTGTGCAGTGCTGGTTATTGACCCATAATATATTGGTGTTCCTATTACTATTGCATCGGCATCTATGCATTTTCTAAGAATTTCCTGTATGTCATCATTTATTATGCATAATGGGTCTTCCGATTTTGTTTTTAAGTGGCATGCAAAGCAGCTTATGCATCCTTTGAATGTATAATCATATAAATTATAGTATTCTATTTCTGCACTGCAACTTTCTGCTCCTTGAATAATGTTTTCACATAGTATAGCAGTGTTTCCATCCTTCCTTGGACTTGCATTTAAAACAATCATTTTCATCAAATCACCCTTAATATCTTTTAATAGTTATATGTTTAATATTATGAGAATAAATATTTTTTTTAGCTAAGTATACTTGATAAAACATAAAAATATGTTAAAATTTAATAAGAAAATCTATATAATATTATATAGTTAATTTAAACAATTAAATTATACAACAGTTAACAGGGCTTATATGATAAACAATTTTCACGATATTAAAAGATATACTAAATTCAATGAATCTCATTATTCACGGAACAAATAATATTAAATTAACTAATAAAACATTAAAGGAGGAAAAAAATGGTGAAAAATAAGAAACTAATACTGCTTTTATTAACAATAATACTAATCACAAGCCTAGGCGTAATAAGTGCAACAGACATACAAGAAAACAGCACTGACACAAACACGATACAAAAAACACAAACAAGCACAAACCTACAGGAAAACACAAAAACAATCACAAAAGCAGAAAAACTAGAAAACAAAAAGGCAACAAACACAGAAGCACTAGACTATGAAACATTATATAACACACTAACAACCAGCACAAGTGACGAAATAACAGTAACACTAACAAGCACAACAGACACATACACAATCACAAAACCAGTAACACTAAACGAAGCAATAAACAAACTAACAATAAATGGTAATGGAAAAACAATAAATGGAGGCAATAAACATAATTTCCTGACAATTAAACATGCATGTAACTTAATACTTAATAACATAACAATTACTAAATGTAATTCAACAGACATGTATGGTGGAGCATTATACCAGGAAAATGGTAATATTACAATTAATAATTCAATCTTCACGGAAAATCATGTGAATACAAGTTTAATATACCGTTTTGGTGGAGCAATAGCATTAAATAATACTAATTTAAACGTGTTTAATTCAACATTCCAATCAAACGGAATACTGGAAGAAGAAATTGAATTACCTGAATATCAAGATCAGATGTTTGGTGGAGCTATATACTTCAATGGAAAACAACACAATATCAGTATTATTGATTCTGAATTCAATGAAAATGGGTTAAGTACTGATAACACATACCAGAGGGGTGGAGCATTATTTATAGATACTGCAGGCACTACAACTATATTAAATACAAAATTCTCTTCCAACAAAGCAGGAGAAGGTGCTGGAATTTATTATAATGGAGCTGAAGGAAGCACATTTAATATGAATGACACGGTATTTGATTATAATAATTATGATGTTATCTCAAATCTTGGAGCTGGATTATGCATAGAAAACAATGGTAGTATTAGCTTCAATAATGTAAACTTCACAAATAACATAGCATACCAGGGAAGTGGATTTTATTATATTGGATCTAATGGTAGTCACATGGAACTAAGAAAATCCAATTTCGAATCAAATGGTTATAAAGAAGGTTTTGATTATAACTCACATATGGGTAGTGTCCAAATAGAAACAAATGGGTACGTACTGGTAGAAGACTGTAATTTCACTTCAAACTATGCAGAAGGATGGGGTGCAGGAGCAATAGAGTATACTGGTGGCAATAACAGTATACTAGTGCTAGAAAATAATATCTTTGATTCAAATGGTTTAATAACAGAGAAAGTAGAAAGTGGAGCCATAAGTCTATGGACTGATGGTAATGTCACCATAAATAACTGTTTATTAAAGAAGAATAAGGCAGAATCAGCAAGTGCAATCACATATCGTAACGGAAATAGGAACTCAAAACTAACTATTAACAATACAGTATTTGACTCTAATAATTATGAAAATGAGGATAATAGATGTGCAGCAGTTGACATCCTTGCATATTGTGATGTAATAATAACAAATTCCGAGTTCAAATCCCATAAGGACAATACTAGTGCTCTTAGATTACGAGTCCTTGAGGGAAGCATCATTCTAGAAAATGATACATTTGATTCCAATATCAATACTGGTGAATTAGGAGCATTATTTATCATGAGCAATGTTACAACATTAATAAAAAATGTTACATTCACAGATAATTTGGGTAAAAATGGTAGTGCCATGACATATTATGGTGCTGATAACAGTACCCTAATATTATCAGATTCATTGTTTGATAGAAATGATGAGTATACAAGGTATGAGAGTAATGGTGGAGCATTATACGCCATGATTAACGGTACAGTACATATAACAAACACCACATTCACAGACAATAATGCAGAAAATGGTGGAGCACTCTATGTATACAGTTTCGAAAATGGTAATTTAAACATAACTAATTCCACATTCAAAGAAAATGAAGCAGGCTATGGAGGTGCAGTTTACATAGAAACTGAAGGAAATATCAGCATAACCGATACTAGTTTCATTTCTAATCTTGGTGAAGAAGGATCTGGATTATTTTACAAGAATACTAACAATGGCGAATTAATTATAAGAAATTCATTATTTGATTCAAATGGTGAAGTAGGCTATGATTGTGAGGTTGGTGGAGCAATATACTTTGCATCAACAGGAAATATCCTGATAGATGATACAGATTTCACAAGAAACTATGCACAGTATGGTTCTGCAATATACTTCTATGCTGATGGTAATGCTAATATTTCAGTTAATAATTCGCGATTTAATGGTAATGGTGGAAATGATGATGAGCCAGCACAGGGAGGAAGCATTATCCTTATCAGAGGGTATTGTCTAGTAAATAATTCTGAATTCATTAATAATTCAGCAGTTGATGGAAGTGCTATATGTTTAAGTGATTCATCATGTCTGGTGAATAATTCATTATTCAAGAATAATCTTGTTAATAATGGATGTATCAATAACTATGTTGGTAACCTTACAGTTATTTACAGTAAATTCATAGAAAACACTTTATATGAGAATGAAGATGAAAGTGATGGATATGGTGTAGCAATCTATAATGGTGGAGGTAATGTAACAATAAATCATACAAAGTTTATAGGAAATAACTTTGGAGATAATGTTTATGGTGAAAATAGTGGTGGAGCCATTTACTCAGATGATGGAAATTTATATATTGATAACAGTGAATTCATATCCAATAAGGCAGCAGAAACTGGTGGTGCAATAGAGACTTCAGGTGATGAATTAATCATCACAAATTCATTGTTTAAAGATAATAAAGTAATAGGTCAGGATGCTAATGGTGGAGCTATAAGTGCAAGACATAAAAGGACGGTGATTGATAACTGTACATTCGATTCATACACTGCAAAAGACGATGAAAATAGTGGTGGAGCTATATATGCACCAGATAATCATTGGTATGAATATGATTACTTTAATGTAACCAACTGTGTATTCATAACCAACACTCCGAACACTTTCACACTATCTGGTAATAGGATAGTGTTGAATAATAGTGACAATTATGTTCCGGACTTTGCAAATGTAACAGTATATGTTAATGAGGAAAACGGTGGAGTTAACACTACCCTAGTAAGAGATCCTGAAACAGGTGACGTATACATCAAGGATTACATTGCAAGTAAAACAAACTATGCATACAAAATAATAGTAACACAGACCGAGGAATCAAAATATTATGGATTAAACGACTTTATAGAAAATGTTTACTATATAAAGTTACCACACGACTACCTGTTATCAGTAACAGCAGACAATGTAACCCTGGAAGATAACACCACAATCAGGGGAAAACTATACTACATTACAGAAGAAGGACAGGAAATAGCATTACAAAATAAAGACATAGAAATCTGGATAAACAACAACTACACATACACCACCAAGACAAATGAGGACGGAACATACTCCTACAACCATACAGTTCACACAATTGGAGAACATAAAGTTGAAGTAAAATTCACTGGAGATGCATATCTAAATGAAATAGCAAACAATACCATATTCAATGTAGAAAAACGAAACACTACAATAACAGTAACAGCAGAAAACACAACAATAAACAACCAGACAAATATCCATATAGAATTAAAGGACCATGAAGACAAGCCAGTAGCAAATGCAAACATAACAGTATACATAAACGAAAAAGTGATAAACAAAGAAACAGACGAAAACGGTAAAATAAGCATAACATACAACACAACACTAGCCAGCGAAAACCATGTATTCATATTATACGATGGAAACTACACATACAACCCATCACACAACATAACAACATTCATAGTAAACAAACTAAACACAACAATAACAATACAGGCAACAAACTGCACAATCGGAGATACCATAACAATCAAGGGAAAACTAAGTGACCAACAACAAAAAGCAATAGCAAATGCAGCATTAATACTATTCATAGACGAAGAAGAAATACCATTAAACACTACCAGTAACGGAGAATTCACATATAATTACAAGACAATACACACCAAAGACAATTACATAGAAGTATTCTATGAAGGAAACGACACATACAAGGACACATACAACCACACAACATTCAACGTAGACAAGATCAACACAACAACCACTGCAAATATAACAAGCCAAACAGTAGGAAACCTGTCATTCAATGTTAACATAAAAGGAGACGACAATAAAAAAATAAACAATGGAACAGTAATAGTAACTGATGAAAAAGGAGAAATCATAGCAGCACACAACATACAAGACAAGACAACACTCACAATACAGGACATAACTAGTGGAACATACACATTCAACATAACATATCAGGGAAACGACACATACAACCCATCCACAACAACACAAACAATAAAAATTAAAAAAGAAGCAAACATCACAATAAACGTAAAAAATAACACTGAAGGAAACGTGGAAATAGAAGTCACACTAACAGATGATAAAGGCGAAACAATATCAGACCAGACAGTGGAAGTAACACTACCAAACGGTTCAAAAACAAACAAGACCACAGACAAGAACGGAAAAATACTAATAAAAGATACCACCACACCACCAGGAAACACAAAAATAACAGTAAAAGTACCAGACACAAACGAAATTACAGGAACAAATAAAACCGAACAAATAACAATCCAACCAAACTACCAGAAAATCATTGACGAACTCGAAAAAACAAGTATTATAACAGCAATACCAGAAAACGGCACAGTAGACGACAACAAAGTCACAGTAACCCTAAATAATAAGATGGGAACACCAATAAGTAACGCACCAATCACAGTTAAAAACAGTAAAGGCGACATTATTGGTAATGCAAGCACAGACAACAAAGGTATTGCAGTAATACCAGTAAAAACAAATGCTGGAACAGAGAACATCACAGTAACCTACCCTGGAAACGCTAAGTACTCGCCGGCCAGTACAACAGTTAGTATCACAACAAGTAAAAACAATGTAACAGTAACAGTTGATCCAGTATATGGAATAATCGGGGAAGACATCATACTAACAGCACACATTACTGACATTAAGGGTAATCCTGTCAGTGGCGGAAACCTTGTATTCAAACTAAACGGTAAAACACTACGAACAGATGGTAGATTTGACAGTAACGCAAGTGCATGGAAGTTCCAAGTTAAAAATGGAATAGTAACAATAAAAATCAATGCTGATCTTTACCTACGTAATGCTAAAAACCTAACAGCATCTTACAGTGGAAGCTACAAGTACAATGAAGCAAAAAGCAGCACAGTAACTGCCCAGATCAAGAAACGAAACGCTAAAATAACAGTAACAACAAGTCCTAAAACACAGAAACAGTACAATACAATAAAATTCATAGCAAAACTAGCAGACACAACACCAAACACCAAGAACACTACAGCAATGAGTACTGGTACCAAGGTAATATTCAAGGTAAACGGTAAAACAATAAAAGACAACAAAGGAAACAACTTACAGGTAAAAGTTGTTAACAACACAGCAACATACAAGTACAAGGTACCGGCCGGTATGGGTGGAGTAAGCAAGGATGGCAAGGTACGTGACTATAATGTAGAAGCAGTACTGGTAAGTGATAATTACTACCCTGACACAAGAGACACTGCAACATTCAACGTTGAAAGAAGCCCAGTAACAATAAACATAGCAAAGGTAAGCCTTAACAGCAAAAACGTGCTTAATGTACAGGCAACAATCAAGGACTACAAGGCTAAAAACGTGATAGGCACCAACCAGGTGAACATTAAAATCAATGGTAAAACATATGTTAACCCTAATACTGGTAAGACACAAAACTTCCAGGTTACTGGTGGTAAGATAAGTCTTAAGAATATTCAGTTAAAAGATGATATTACGGTTAAGAAGGTTATGATTGTTACTGGTGCACGTCAAGCATACCTTGGAGCTCGTAACGAAACAAGAAACATAATAAAATCTTAACATTCATATTACAGGGTATATTACCCTCCCAAAAGACACCCCCCCCAGTGA
>JAFRKG010000147.1 GCA_017431845.1 Methanosphaera sp.
GCTTCACTATAATTTCCCACAATTTTCAGTAGGAGAAACTGGAAGATATGGAGCTCCTGGTAGAAGAGAAGTAGGTCATGGTGCCCTTGGTGAAAAAGCATTACTACAAGTTATTCCTGATGAGGATGAATTTCCTTATACTATAAGAGTTGTATCAGAAATACTTGAATCTAATGGATCATCATCTCAAGCATCAATTTGTGCTGGTTGTATGTCTTTAATGGCTGCAGGAGTACCAATAAAAGCTCCAGTAGCTGGTATTGCGATGGGAGTAATTACTAGTGATGATGGTAAAAAGTACCAAATATTAACTGATATTCAAGGTATGGAAGATCATTTGGGAGATATGGACTTTAAAGTAGCAGGTACTAAAAATGGTATCTGTGCTCTACAAATGGATATTAAGATTAAAGGTATTACTGAGGATATTTTATCAAAAGCTTTAAAACAAGCTAAAAAAGCTCGTTTAGAAATACTTGATAAGATAAAGAAAACTATTAAAGAACCAAGACCAGAAGTATCTAAATATGCTCCTAAGACTGAAATATTCATGATTAAACCAGAAAAGATTAGAGATGTTATTGGTCGTGGTGGAGAAATGATTACTAAGATTATCTGTGAAGCTTCTAATGTTACTGATGTCAACAATCAAAATGCTGTTAAAGTAGATTTAGAAGACGACGGTAAAGTAATTATCTATCATACAGATAAAGATATCATTGAGAAGACAAAGCAAATGATTTTAGATGTAACAAGAGAAGTAGAAGTAGGTAAAATCTATGAAGCTAAAGTTACTCAAATAGAAGACTTTGGATGCTTTGTAGAAGTATGGCCTGGTTGTGAAGGACTAGTACATATTTCTAAACTTGATAAGAAAAGGGTAGATAAGGTAAGTGATATTGTTTCTGTTGGAGATGAAATACTAGTAAAAGCATTAGGAGTAGACAAAAAAGGTAAACAAAACTTCTCAAGACGTGATGCTTTATTCGATGATAAAAAGGAAAAATAATAATGTAAAGTGTACAGCAAAGTACACTTTTTTATTGTATTAAAACTACAGAGAGGTTTATAATTAATATAGATAACAATAGAAGGAGAGATTTGAAATGAAAAAAATATTTAATTTATACAATTTGGGTTTGATGTTTACTTTAGTTATAACATCAATACTAGTTTTTAGAGTGGTAAATGTTTATGCTACTGTATCATGGAATAGTAGTGTTAATAGTATTACTATTAGTAGGTCGGTTACTTCAGCACCAGCTGCAGTTACAAATACTTTTACTTATACTGTTGCTGCTGTATCAGGTAATCCGGCTGGAGCAACTGGTGCTCCAACAAGTGCCAGTATTGCAATGAGCGGGCAAGCACTTTCTAATAACACAGCAACAAAGACAACTACTTTGAGTTTTGCAAATATGGCTTTTGCTCGTCCTGGTGATTATTCTTATACTATAACTGAAACCGGGTCTACAAATACAACCCTTTATCCCAAAGATACAACTTCTTATACAGCTTTTATATCTGTAAGAAATGTTATGGATTCTAATAATTTGCCAACAGGTAACTATACAGCAACATTACAGTTAAAAAAAGGAAGCGCAAAGGTAACACCTTTAACAGCAGCGTTTACTAGCGCCGTTCCATCTAGTCAATATTCACATCTTGAAGTAAGCAAAACTGTAACTGGTAATATGGCTGATACTACTGATTATTTCCCAGTTACGGTAACTTTGACAAACTCTAGTGGCACTGCCTTGACTACTCCTTATACAATCACAGGCCTTACTTCAGGAGCTACATGTAGCGGTGTTACAACTCAACCGACTCAAACAAGTACTTCTGGAACAGCTACCTTTTGTATAAAACATGGACAGACAATTGTTATTGGTAAAAGCGGTTCTGTAGATGCTATTCCTGTCGGAAGTAAGTTTACAGTTGCTGAAACTGCTGTTTCAGGTTATACTGCTAAATATAAGGTTAATACTGGTTCTGTTACTTCAGGATCTTCTGTCAGCAATCAAACCTTTGTTGCAGGAACTAATACTGTGGCCTTCACCAATGACAAAAATAACGATGTTCCAACCGGAGTTATTATTTCAATAATTCCATATGTGATTCTAATTGCAATTTCTGTTGGTGGTGTGTTAGCATACACGAATCTTAAAAGAAAAAAAGTAGAGGTCGCTGAAAAATAATAGAGTTTAAAAGTACACATAATGTGTACTTTTTATTTCATATAATTTATTGGTGATTTAATGAATAAATATTATAAAGTATTCTTTGTTTTATTACTGTCAATTTTTAGTTTTTATTATACAAATAAGACTATTGACTTTATTAGAGAAGCAGATCCTATTATGAAAGAAATTAAACATAACAGATATAAATTTGATAAGAAATCTATTAATGCTTCAGTGGGTGATTTTTATATGATTCCGGGTATTAATGGTGTTTTAGTTGATACTAAGAAGAGTTACTCTAAAATGAAA
>JAFRKG010000148.1 GCA_017431845.1 Methanosphaera sp.
CGTGTATCGTTTTCTAATTTTTTGATTTCCTTTTGTACATCTGTAACAATTCCAGGATACTCTTTTATTAATGTTTGCTCAGACATATTACTATATCTATCTCCATACATATTTATAAGTTTCTATGTCGATTACTATATTTGTTAAAATTGGAAGGTGAACACATTGGATAATGGTACAAAAGATGCTTTGAAATTATTCATTGAACTAATAATAATATTTGCAGCATTATATTACATACCTATTCTTCTAACAGGAGGATAATAATTTTCCACCTCCGAAATCAAATGTATCAAATACAGATATTATTTGAGTAATATAATATAAAAAAATCAAATAAAAAATATTTAACAAAAAAAAGTTTTATGGAAGACCACTATCTTCTTCCAAATAACTTATATTCTAAAAAGTAACTTATTCTAAATCATTTTCAATTTCTTTAATAACTCTTGCTGGAACACCAACAGCTAAAGAATTATCAGGGATATCCTTATTAACAACTGCTCCTGCCCCAATAACAACATTGCTGCCTATAGAAACTCCAGGAAGAATTGTTACATTCCCACCAATCCAAACATCATCCCCAATAACAATAGAAGAAGCTTTTTCCAAATGTTTACGCCTGTCTTTAGGACTTATAGGATGACCAACAGTTGTTATTAAAGTATTTGGACCAATCAGAACATCATTTCCCATATGAACTTCAGTTACATCCAATATGGTTAAATTATAATTTGCAAAGAAATTATTTCCAACAAAAATGTTTTTTCCATTATCACAATTAAAAAATCGTTCAATAAGAACATTTTCTCCAACAGAGCCCAACATTGCATTTAATTGCTTTTCACGTTCCTGATTATCTAGAGGGTCAATATTATTATATTTTTGACATTGCACTAATGCATTTTCCTTGATTGCAATAATTTCTTCATCATCATAACAATAATCTAAACCGGCTTTTAGTTTTTCTAGTTCTGTCATCATAATAATCATTTCAAAAAAAAAGTATTGTTAGCATGAGTATTCATGCCATTATCATTTTATTTGGTTCAAGTCGTCCTATCAATTCAGTGAATTCATCGTAATGTTCACTCATGAAATCCGATAAGAAATATAGTTTACCATATTTCTCCCCATAAGACTCCACTATATTTAATTCTTTTAATTTAGTAAGGTGATGTTTCACTGTCCTATAATTTAAATTCAATTCTTTTGATAATTGATTTATGTTATATGGTTTTTCCTTAATTTTTTTAATTATTTTAATCCTATTATCCGAACCTTTAGTTCCTAATAAGATCCATTGAATAATCTTTTTCATAGTACCAAGTCCAATAATATTGTTAAAAATATGTTATATATATTATGCTTTAGAACTATTTAACATTTTCCAATTAAAGTAAAACAAGTTTACTAAAAAGTATGTATATTGAAATTTAGAAATATTAATCCTGGAAAGAAAAAATAAATACAGATGATTTTATGAAAGAAAGAAATTTAATAATTTTAATTGTTGGAATTATCCTCGTAGGTTTATTATTTTTTTCAAATATGAACCAGTTTAGCCTTAATATTCCAGATAACCAGGTGAATGATTCCAATAATAATAATCAAGAAATACACCAAGAAAGCAATACCCAGTACACACAAGATACCAATAATAATAAACCTGTTGAAGAAGTATCAGAAGATACAAAAAACATAAAACCAACTGATTCCTCATCCAAGGGAAACAACACTTAAACTCCCCATTTTATTTTTAAATAGCTCTTTTATCATGTTTTAATTAATTTTATACAACATGAAAACAATACCACCTAATTTCTTAAAATTGATTAAACACAACTAATAAAGAGTATCATATAATAAGAAAATGAAATGAAAAAATAAATCAATGGAGCATAACAATTATGAAAATATCATACTGGATTGACTACAACTGCCCCTACTGTTATATTGGAATTAACAGATTAAACAAAGCCATAAATGAATTAAAACTAAATGATGTGAAAATGGATATTCATTCCTTTGAATTAGATCCAAATGCACCAACAACTGCCAATACCACAACATTAGAAAGATTTGCAGAGAAATATAATCTAAGCAAAACAGATGCACAAAAAGAAATAGATAAAATTACAAAATGGGCTAATGAAGATAATTTAAACATAAAATACGAGACAACAAAATTTACTAATACCCGTGATGCACACCGTTTAACCAAACTCGCAATACTGAGCAATAACCAAAGTATCATAAATAAATTCAGCAACTTATTATACGAAGCATATTTTGTTGATAATTTAGAACTAGCTAATAAGGACGTTCTCTTAGATCTCAGTATCAAAGCAGGTTTAGAAAAAGAGGAAGTTCAAAATGTTCTTGATTCCGATAAATTTGATAAAGAAGTAGAACTTGATGAGAGAGTTGCAGCTGATACAGGTATAAGAGGAGTTCCTTACTTCATTTTCAATAATAGACATGCAGTACCTGGAGCATTACCAACCAGCGAGTTTATTAATGTTCTTAGAAAAATTAAATTTGAAGAAGATATTGCTAAAGAATATGCTGCTAAACAATGACCCTCAACCTCATACATCTTCTCCCTCCTTTAATTGACAATACATAAAACTATTTTTTAATCAAAAAATTTTATTAAAAATAAAATATGTTTAAATAATTTACACTATATAATAATTTATAGTGATTGTATGAATAAAAAAGTTATTATAGGCGCACTTGTTATATTATTGGCTTGTTGTGGGGTATTTGCCTCACTAACTGGTCTTACAACTGGACTAGGTAATGATGGAATAAGTGCACCAAATGTAGATTTATTAAGCTTAGAAATTAAGGAGAACCTGGTTACTGCTGATTCAGTGACAACAGAAAAAAAATGGTATACAACAGACAAATCAGATACTAACACGATTCTTGTAGAAAATAATAGTACATTAAATATTACGGATTCAGCAGTGAATAAAACTGGTGACAGCTCAAGTAATGGAGATAATGTTGATTTTTATGGTACCAATTCTGCAATTCTTGTTAAAAAAGGTTCCGTTGCCAATATTGAAAAAACAGTTATTAATACTAGTTCTAAGGGTTCTAATGCAGTTTTTGTAACTAATTCAGAACAAAATAGTGAACAGACAACCAACGAACCAGGTAATATGCAGAGCATGTCCCCTAATATGCAACAACCACCTGAAAATGAGGGTCTTGGTGGAATGTCTGGTCAAGGTTCTGGTGTACCTCCAAGTATGCCTCCTGAAGGAGATGGAGGAAATAATAATCCTGGTATGAGTAATGAAGATTATTCAAGTGGTGGTGCTACAGCTAATGTTAAAGATGTGGAAATTAATACATATAATGATAAGTCAAGAGGTCTTGATGCCACTTATGGTGGAAAAATTTATGCAGAGAACGTGATTATTAACACAAGAGGTGGTAGTTGTGCAGCTATTGCAACTGACAGAGGAGAAGGTACTGTTACTGCAAACAGATGTATACTGAATACGGGAGTGGAAAATGGTACTGGAAGAGGTTCACCTTGTATTTATTCAACGGGAAATATTACAGTGACAAATTCAAAAGGCACTGCTTATAATTCACAAATTGCATGTATTGAGGGTAAAAATAGTATTACGCTTAATGATTGTGATTTAAACTGTTTTGGTGGTGGAAATCGTGAAGAAAATGGAAAATTTGTGGATCTTGGAGGATTTTTCATTTACCAGAGTATGAGTGGTGATGCGAATATTGGTACTGCAACATTAAATGTTACCAATTCTAAATTAAGTATAAATGAATCATCCGAACATTACAGTACTGCCCCAATGTTTCATGTGACAAATACGAAGGCCATAATTAATATAAAAAACAGTGAATGTAACTTTGGTAGTGGAACTTTATTAAATGTATCTGGACAAAATCAATGGGGAACTGCTGGTAGTAATGGTGGTGATCTGGAATTTAATATGAATTCTGAATCATTGAAGGGCAACATGTCTGTTGATAAAATTAGTTCTTTATCATTAAATATGGTTGATAGTGATTATACTGGAAGTGTTAATCCTAGTGACGATTATGGAAACACAACTGTGAAGCTCGATGATAAAAGTAGTTGGACTTTAACTGGTGATTGTCATGTTTCAAGTCTTGAAAATCATGGTAATATAGAATATGGTTCATATACGTTATATGTTAATGGTGAAGCATATACTGCTTCTAATCCATACAAATAATATAATTTAAACCCCATTCTATTTTTTAAAAAAAATATAGTGATTAATTTTATTAATCTAATTTTACAACATTTTTTATTAGGGTAAACTGGATTGGACCTTCTTGATCTACATAGAATCCTGTTTTCATATGATTTGGCACATTTTGTGGTTTTATGCTTTCATGATTTAATACTAGTTCTGCACCAACATCGCTTTTATGGAATACTTCATAAGGTGCTTCATTTATTGCATTTACCATGAGTTTCATATCTTCATCATTACCTTCATATTCATATGCCCATTCGTCTTCAGATATTTTGAATTCTATTTCATCAACTACTCCAATATCATCATTGATTAACCTGAACTCTATTAGTTTATCATTATATTTGCATTCGCAATATTGTACTATTTCACTAACTCCGTCCATAATTAAGGCATCTAGTATATTGTTTATTTCCATTAAAATTTCTCCTAAATTATTATTATATGTTAGAGTTATGTATGTTATTTAAAATAATTAACACTTACTACTTTTATTAATGTGGAATTAATTTTGAATTATTTGTTAATATTTTCTGTTTATGAATTTTTTTTGTTTAAAATGAGATAGTTTTTAGTTCGCTATACCCTTATATAACGAAGTAAAAATATATTGTGTTTATTTTAAAATTTTAAAGAAAATCATACCCTTCTAAACTAATAAAAATAACATATCACATATACATGTAGTGATTAAAAAAAACTACTTTTTTGAAATCATACAACATAAAGGAAAACTTAATACTAAAATGAAAACTATTAACAATTATAAAATTGAAAATAATATGTAATGTCAAATGAGGATTAACATGGATTACATTTCAATACTATTAATATCAGTAGCATTAGCTATGGATGCATTTAGTGTATCCATTACAAAAGGATTTACACAAAAAGATCTAACTAAGATACAAACATTATGGTACGGAATATTCTTCGGAGGCTTCCAGGGATTAATGCCCTTAATAGGTTTTTACTGTGGAAGTACCATCACAACATTCATATCATTCATAGCACCAATAATAGGATTTATTTTACTATTAATTATTGGAATAAATATGATACGAGAAAGTTTAAGTAATGACGAAGAAGAAATAACAGATACATTCAGTTTTAAGGAAGTTACACTCCTTGCAATAGCTACAAGTATTGATGCATTTGCAATAGGACTTACCTTTGCATTCCTAAATACCGAACCATTCATACCATCAACAATAATTGCCATTGTTGCACTAATATTTAGTATCATAGGAATATTTATTGGTAAAAAATTAGGCAACATATTTGGTGATAAATTCCAAATTATAGGTGGAATTATCTTAATATGTATCGGAATTAAAATACTACTTGGATTTTAAAGACACAACTCCTTTTAGTATTAACCACCCAAAAACCTTTTTTATTAACAAATAATTATTTTTTAAAACATTCAACATAACATCCACATACTCATTTTATCATATATAACCAAAGATAATACTAATTATAAAGAAAACACATTCAAAATATATATTAAATTAAAGTAACTTTAAAAACATGAAAAAAATGAATAAATTTCATAAAGTATAATGTAAAAAACACCAAAGCTAAAAACAAAAATTTATACTTAACAAAATACAAAAAGAGTATCATTGATATATGATTATATTAATATAACAACTCTTTTGAACAATAATATTAAGAAATGGAGGAAAATAGAGGTTTAAACTATGATTACAAAGAAAACAAAGCTAATATGCTTATTCTTAGTAATATTATTTATTTCTTTGGCTACCGTATCGGCAACGGATAACTCAAATACAAATAACCAAACAACCGATACCATAACAGACCATACTACAACAACAAGCCAAAGTAATATAATAACACAAGACAAAACAGTCAATGATAATTCCAAAAATAAAAAAACAGAATATAATAACATAAACACTACCAACAATACAAAATCAATAAACAAAAAAGACACGACAACATATACCAAAACAGCAACAACATTCTCACAAGTATATGCAACACATGGTGGAGACGCATCAGTTAACGGACAAGACATAAACAATCCAACAACATTCTACCATGCATTGCAAATCATAGGACAAAATGGTGTAATAAAATTTGTTAACAGAGATGAAGATGTTAAATATGAATTCAAATCACCTATATCCATTAACGATGTAGTTCTTAGTCAAGGGACAACAAAATTTACAATAACTGTTTCTGATCCGGACAGCGGACACAAATTAATATTTGATGGATTAAACCAATCCCAGTTATTCGTTATAGAAGATGGATATGATATTAAATTCCAATACGTTAACTTTGAAGACTCAAATGCTACTGGAGATAAAGGTACCGTTAACGGTGGTGCAATATTTGCAGTGAATTCAAACATAACCTTCCAGTCATGTAACTTCACAAACACGCATGCCGTAGGTAATGGTGGATCAATATTCCTAAGTGGAGGAACAATAAACTTTGCATGGGATAATGTATTTACCAATTGTACCTCAAAATCAAATGGAGGAGCATTATTCCTAGCAGGAACAGGTTATACAAAATTACATAACTTAACATTTGTAAACTGTAATGCAAGCACACATGGTGGAACAATCTTTGGAACAGGAGCATACTTCGACATTGACATGAACCATTTCATAAACTCCACATCAGGCGTAGATGGTGGAACATTCTACATAAATGGTGATTTAAAACTACATAACTCAGATGTTGATAGAAGTTATGCCGGACGAGACGGTGGACTTATACACATAGAAAACGGAACTTTATACTTTGGATTATTAACTCTAACAGATAACCATGCAGGCCGTGACGGAGGAGCAGTATACGGAACAAACATTACATTCAACCATACATCCAACATTTACTTTTATAACAATACCGCAGGACGTGACGGAGGAGTATTCTATTTCAACAACGTTACCACCAATAAGGGTGTAGTAACAACAGCAAATAACAACAGTGCAGGAAGATATGGTGGAATATACTACATATCCAATACAAACTTCACACTACAAAACTTAGACTCAAATATAAGCAATGCCACATTTGGAGGAGTACTATATGCATTAAATTCAACAATTAATATGCAAACAGCCAATATTAATAATTCCAATGCATCACGAGATGGTGGAATCATTTACTGTGAAAACACTAACTTTACATCACTCAGTAACTTCAGAACCATTAATTCAACAGCAGTAAATGGAGGTGCAATGTACTTCCTTAATTCAACCGCAACAGTTTCCAATGGAGCATCATTCACCAATTCAAAAGCTGAAGAGAATGGTGGAATGATCTACTGTGAAAACTCAACATACCACTCATCAGGAAACGTACCTTATGTTAACGGTACTGCCGGAAACAATGGTGGAGCAATATATGCAACTGCCAATTCAGAAGTATCATTAAACGAAACTCCACTAAATACAAATACTGCCGGAAACAATGGTGGTGGAATATACGTTGACGAATCAACACTTTACATCCACATTAATGCCGCACCTGGAGTAGCAAATAACACTGCATTAAACGGTGGAGCAGTATATGCAACAAAATCAAACGTTACAATAAATTCTTCAAGTATTGCAGATAACAAGGCAACCGGAACCGAAACAGGATCAGGTCTTGGTGGAGGAGTATATGCAGATGAATGTATTATAAACATTACTGGCGGACCAACCATCAGAAGTAACCGTGCAAACAATGGTGGTGGATTATACATAACCAATTCAAATGCATCCGTAGCAGCATCAATCATAGCAAATAATGCAACCAATAAAACTGAAGATCCATTAAATGAGAGTGGACTTGGTGGAGGAGTATATGTTGCATATTCCAATATTTCATTCGTTGGAAGTGGACAGTTTACAAGTAACACCGCATCCGATGGTGGAGCAATATATGCACTTTATTCCGATTTATCAGGATTTACTGGTGCGGGCGGAGCTCACCATGTATCAAGAAACGGTGGATTAGTATATTTAAGTTATTCAAACTTAACACTGGCTAACAACAACTTTAACGGAGGAACTGCTGGTGCAAATGGTGGTTCATTCTATGTTGACCATGGAAACTTAACATTAAACCACGTGTCATTATCCGACAACAAAGCTGGTGCAAATGGTGGAGCAATATATTCCGTGAACGGTACTGTAACTATTGACGGTGCCCAAAGTGGAGCCAATGTTGCAAATGGTTCAGGTGGATTCATCTATGCTATCGGAGAACAGAACAATCTTACATTAAACCATTACGGAATTAACATCAACAATGCAACAGAAAAAGGTGGAGCAATCTATAACGATGAAGGTTCATTAAATATTTATAACTCAGCTTTCCAGGCAAACTTTGCAAATCAGACCGGGGGAGCAATCTATAACAATGGAAAAGTTACTTCACAGAATTTAACATTCAGAAACAACCATGGAACCGAAGGAGGAGCAATCTATAACGATGAAAACAGTACTTTCATACTGGATAACTTCTACTTAGAATACAATAATGCAAATGTCTCAGGTGGAGCAATCAATAATATAGGTAATATGTCAATATACGATGGTGCTCTAGTAGGATCATGGACAGATGCAAATGCTTCAACAATATACAACAACGGATATCTTAATGCAACCGCATTTGCAATCACTAACAGTTATGGTCGAGGAGAAGGAGGTTATGGAAGCGTATACAATGATGTGAACGGTACTGTAATTTTCACAGGATTCGCTGCTTCAAATAACACCAACACTTATGCCGGATTTTTATACAATGAGGGAAACACTTCATTAGAATATGGTATAATTGAAAACAATACTGGACATTTTGGTGCCGGAGGTATATTTAACAACCATGGAGGAAACATATCCGTAAATGGAGTAAACATACAGAACAATACAATAGATTATTATCCTAGAATAACTGGTGGACAAATATACAACAATGAATCAAACATTAACATAGAATATTCTTTTGTTGGAAATGATTCTAAACGAAATTTCGAATGGACCCCTATAGATGCGGCAATAATAAATACAAATAATGCTAATATGACAATTAGCCACTCAGATGTTGCATACAACTCAAACAGGGCAATATTTAATGAAGAAAATTCCACAGTAATTATTAATCATTCAAATATTTATGAAAACAATGCAACAGAAGGACTTGATGGAGAAGATTTGAAAGGAGCTGCAATATACAATCGTGCAACTTTAATAATTGCTAACTCATCATACTTCTATAACAATAATGCTGCAGAAAAGGGAGGAGCTATATATGAACAATCTTCATCATATGGAGAAGGAGAAAACATAGTCATCAAATTGACCAATACCACAATAACGGATAGCTTCTTTAGAAACAACACTGCAAAAAACGGTGGAGCTCTATACGAAGACGTGAACTGTTGGCTGGAATACAGTAATTTAACCATTGATAATGCATCATTCCAGGATAACACGGCCGCAGAAGATGGTGGAGCAATCGCAACAAGCAATTCACCAATGAATATTAATCTAGTAAATTCAGAATTTAATAACAATACAGCAAAAAACGGTGGAGCAATCAATCTCCATAATGAATGGGATACAGTAATATTCGAAAATAACACGTTCACAAATAACACGGCAACAGAAAACGGAGGAGCACTATATATTCACAACAACACCCAATTAAATTCAAATAATGACATGTTCATAAACAATTCTGCGAATGGAAATGGTGGAGCAATAGAAAATAAAGGAATATTAAATGTAGAAAATGGAGAATTTGATAACAACAAGGCAACCAATGGTGGAGCAATAGAAAATGAACGAGATTTAAATGTTGAAAAATCAAAATTCACTAACAATAATGCTACAGAAAACGGAGGAGCAATAAGAGATTATACTTATAGCATATGGACAGAAAGTGGTACAATAGCTACTTCAACAGTTACATCCATTAAAGATTCAGTATTCATAAACAACACCGCTACCAATGGTGGAGCAATAGATGAAAATCATAATGTAGAATCATTATATGGTGGCGAATCAAGTAATTCATTACATGTTGATAACACGTCATTCATAAACAACTCAGCAACCAACGGAGGAGCAATTCGTGAAACATATCAAGCTTGGGATAGTTTAGATTCTAGTTTAGATACTTTAATCAAAAATTCCGAATTCATCAACAATACGGCAGAAAACGGTGGAGCTATATTCGAAGATTTATCCAACAATTGGAAACAGGACAATCCAAGTAAAGTTATTATTGAGAACACTACATTCAATTATAATAATGCTACTACTGGTGGAGCAATTAGTATAATTAGAGAAAAAGCAAATCCGGTAAATATAGCCGTAAGTGATTCATCATTTAATAATAACAATGCTACTGGAAACGGTGGAGCAATATACAATGACGCTACCATAACAATAGATTCAAGTAGTTTAGATAACAACACAGCACATAACGGAGGAGCAGTATATACCACAGAAAATGGAACAACCATCATTACAGGCAGTAATTTAACCAACAACTACGCATTTGATGGTGGTTTAATTTACAATAAGGGTAGTTTAAACTTGTCTGACAGTTATGTTGCAAATAACACTGCAGGTGATGCTGAAAATCATAACTATGTGATTATTAATTATGGTGTAGATAATACATACTTTGCTGTTACTGGAAATTACTTCTATAATAACACTGCTAATTATGATGGTGATTATAGAGACATGTTAATGGAAAATTATGGAAGTAACAAAATATTAGTGAATAATAATTTGTATTATGACAATTACTTAGAAACTTCATTTGATAGTATTTATATTGATGAAAATCAGAAGTTATTGTTCTCTACTATGAAGTTACGTGATATCTATAATGATACTGTTGTTTCAGGGGATGTGTTAACAAATATTACTCCTGAAGGTCAGACCAGTGTTAAAGTTAGTGAGCATTCTCCTGAGGAGTATAGCGTATCTGTATTGAATTTATCTAAATTGATTGATGATGGAGAAATCAGTCTTGATGAAATATATGATGCATTTTATAGTTTATTCTATACTACATACAACATTGAAACTGAAGCTCCTAATAAGAATTACCAGAATGCTTCCATAGAAGGTTTAACTTTATTGAAAAGTAAGAAAACCACCATATCAGTTAGTGCTAATGATACTGTTGTTTTAAATGGCAGTTTTGTTAACGGTACTTTAATTGATGAAGATGGTGTTGGTATTGCTAATGCACGGGTTAATCTAACATTCAATAATGGTACTTTCAGTACTGTTGTAATTACTGATGAAAATGGTAACTTTAACTATACTTTCATTACTAATGTAACTGGCGTTAATAATGTGACGGCATTGTTTAAAGGTAATGGTGCTTATACGACAAGTAATGATGAAACTACATTTAATGTGGTTCCTAGAAATTCAACTGTCACTGTAAGTGCTATTGAACCTGTGTTTGTTGGTAATGATACTGTTATTAGTGGAGTTTTAGTTGACCAGTATGATGATGTTATTGGAAACGCACCTATTAATATTACAGTAAATAATGGTACCCATACTGTGGTATTTAATACTGTAACGGATGCTGAAGGTAAGTATAATGTTACTTACAAAACAGTTTATGGTGGAGTGAATAATGTAACTGCAGTTTATGTTGGTAATAGTACCTATAATCCAACAAGAGCTAACAATACGTTTACTGTAGACAAGTTAGATACTTCAATTACTGTTGGTGCTAATGAGAGTGTGAAAGTTACTAAGAATGTTACTATTAATGGTACTTTAGTTGATCAGGATGGTAAATTTGTTCCTAATGCTAACATTACAGTTATTGTTAACAATAATACTGTTATAGTCACAACTACTGATGCTGAGGGCAAGTATAGTGTTAATTACACCACTAATGTTACAGGTAAAAATAATGTTACCGTGAAATTTGATGGTAATGACACTTATAATCCTACAAATAACACTACAACATTTAATGTTGAAAAACTGGATACAAAAATATTATTAGATCAACCTGATGACACAGTATTCCATACTAATACAACAATTACTGGTATTTTACTTGATGAGTTTGATAGGCAAATCCAATTTGCAGATGTTACACTTACCTTACCTAACGGCACTAATGTTACTGTGAGAACGGACAAGAACGGTAAATTTAATCATACATTATATAATGCTGTTCCGGGGTTAGTGAATGTTACTGCAACTTATGCTGGTAATGACACATATAATGGAAACAACACAACTAAACATTATATTGTGAACCCGTTAGATACTGTTGTTACTGTTAATGCTACAAGTCCTGTGAAAATCACCAAGAACACCACAGTCAGTGGAGTTCTAAAAGATGTTAACGGTGATGTCATAGCATTTGCCAATATTACCGTAACAATTAACAGCAAACCATATAATAAAACTACTGATAAAAATGGTAAGTATGAAATTCCATATACTGCAAGTATGATTGGAACCAACTATTTAACAGTAGACTATAAAGGTAATGACAGTTATAAACCGACATACAATGAAAATACATTTGAAGTGGTTCCATTAAATACCACCACAACCATCAGCAATATTCCGGACGTATTACCTGGCACTACGGTTAATGTTAAAGGTACTGTGAAAGACGAGTATGGTAATTTAATGCCGGATGCCAACATTATCATAATCATTAATGAGAATATGATAATTCCTAGCAAAACAAACGGTAACGGAGCATATAACATTGAATATACTCCAACAAAACCTGGTTCCCTGGTTGCTATGACAATATTTGTTGGTAATTCAACACACAATCAATCAAATAATGTTACAAGAGCAACTGTCAAGAAGACTAATGTAACAGTTACTGTGGATTCTGTTAAAAACACCACAATAAATAATAAGACGGATATTACTGGTAAAGTAACTGATGAATATGGTAATCCTCTGCCGGATACTAATGTAACAATCACATTGCCTGATGGAACAAATATTACGACCAAAACAAACAATAAAGGAGAATATAATAGTACTATTGACAATAAGATTACAGGAAATGTAACAGTTAAAGTTGAATTTAAAGGTAACAGCACACATGAAGCTTCAACAGCTACAACCACTTACAATGTACGTAAATATAATGTATCAGTTACAGTTAGTGCAACCAGTCCTATAAAAATCTCTAAAAACACTACCATTACCGGAACTCTTAGGGATGAGACAGGTAAAGTTATCCCTAATGGGGGTCTAGTGTTAAGTGTTGATGATGTGAAATTTAATGTGACTACCGATAAAAATGGTAACTATAAACTGGATTACACAACTGATAACCTTGATAAAGCAGTTGTTACTGTATGGTTTAAAGGAGATAATGTATATAACAGTGCATTTAACATGACTACATTCAAAGTGTTACCTTTAACTACCACTACAACAGTTAACAAAATAAGTGACGTCACACCGGATACGAAGGTTACTATTACCGGAAACGTTAAAGACGAGTTTGGAAGATTAATGGCAAATGCTGATGTGAAAATAATTGTCAGCGATAATGAGATAATTAATACTAAAACCAATAATAATGGTCAGTACAGTATTGTTTACACCAACACTTCCAGTGAAGCTCACAAATCAGTTACTCCAGTATATATGGGTAACAGTACTCATTTATCATCATTAGCCACTACCGGATTTAATATACGTAAAATTAATTCCAAAATAACAGTTAATGTACCTGAGGAAGTTACTGCAGGTAAACCTATGAATATTACTGGTAAATTAACTGATGAAGCCGGTAAACCTATCGTTAACAAAAAAGTTATCGTGAACGTAAATGGTACTGAAATTACTGTTACAACTGACAATAACGGTAATTATAAGGCCACTTACACTCCTACACAGGCTGGTACCTTACCTGTAAGTGTAACTTATCCTGGAGATAACACTTATAATCCTGCAAATGCTACTGGCAAAAATGCTATAGTAAAACGTATGAACACTAGCATAACCATAAATCCTATTAAGGATACTGCTATTGGTAATAAGTCTAATGTTAGTGGAAAATTAACTGATGAAGATGGAAAACCGTTGGCTAATGTGCCTGTAACTGTAACTTTACCTGATGGATCAACTATCAGTACAAGGACAAATAACAAAGGAGTTTATAATGTAATCATAGATAATGATGTTGTGGGTAATGTTACTGTTAAAGCTGAAGTTAAAGGTAATTCATCCCATGCAGGTTCTGTAATGGAATTTGTTTACAATGTACGTAAATTAAATACCATTGTTAGTGTTGAATCCATTAAGGGTATTGTTGGTGAAAAAATTACATTGGTTGCAAGTGTAACTGACGAATATGGTAACCCTGTCAGTGGTGGTAATCTCGTATTTAAATTAAATGGAATTACCCTGAAAACTGATGGCAGATTTGACACTAACAAGGCACCTCTTAAGATACATGTGGATAATGGTAAAGTGACATTTACTATAACGGCAGATTTATACTTACGTAATACTAAGAACATTACCGCTTCTTACAGTGGTTCATATAAGTATAATGCCAATAAGTCTAAAGTAGCTCAAGCACAAATACAGCTCAGATACATGAATATTAAAGTAAAAGTTTCACCGAAAGTTGCTAAACAGTACCAGACTGTTACTTTTACTGCAACAGTATCTGATGTTACTAAAAAGGCCACTAATAAAACAATTATTAATCAGGACGCATATGTAATCTTTAAGATTAATGGAAATTCATTGAAAGACAAGAATGGAAATATAATTTACACCAAAGTTGTTAATAAGACTGCAACCCTTAAGTATACAATTCCACGTGGTACTGCAGGCTTATGGAGTGGAACATTAAATACCAGAAAGTATGAAGTGGAAGTTGTTTATGCTAACGATAATTTCTATCCGGTAAACAATAAGAACACTACATCTTATGGTGTTGAAAGATCTCCAGTAAACATTACTTTCAAGGAAACTAAGATAGTTAATCATTATCTTTCAATTAAAGCAACACTTAAGGATCTTAAGGGCAAGAATCTTTTAGGTACTAACAAGATTTGTCTTAAAATTAATGGTAAAACTTATAGCATAAATAATGAAACTATGTACTATTATGTTAAAGATGGTGCAGTGAGCATTAATGGTATTTACATTGATAATCCTGCCAAGATTACCAGTGTTGGAATCGTTAGCGGTGATCGTGAGGCTTATTTACCTGCACGTGCAACTACCAAGAAAATCGTTAAAAGTTAAACAGATTATATTTTAATCCTTAATTTTTCCTCTTTTTTATTTTTTTTTGTTAAAATACTATTTTTATAAAACTTAATATACATCAATATTTTCGGGAATTGAAAATTAAGATTCCATCCAAAATAATTAGAAATATAACTAATTATTTTTATTGTTAACATGTTAACATATTATTTAATCAATTATCCATACAATTATTAACATTACTGATTAATCAGCAAAAAAAGAATTAGTATAAGAGGCTTGATTCTAAAATAATTTAATTATTTAAAATACCATAATATAATATAAGAGAAAAACAACAATAAATGGTGTCATGTTCAAAATGATTAAAGTAGAAAATCTAACAAAAATATACAAATTAAAAGATGGAAACAAAATAAAAGCATTAGACAATGTATCCTTCGAAATAAAAGATAACGAAATCTTCGGAATAATGGGAATAAGCGGATCCGGAAAATCCACGTTAATGAGAATACTAAGAGGAGTAGAATCATTTGATGAAGGAACCATAACAATAGATGACATGGTAATTACTCCAAAGACTTATAATAACTACAAAAATGAATTAAAAGAAAAAACAGCAATACACCTCCAAAGATCATTCGGACTATGGTCAAAAACTGCAGTAGAAAATGTTATACACAAATTATACGGTATAAAAACTGGAGATGAAACAACAGCCGACATAAACGATATCAAAGACGAATATATGGAAGAAGCATTAGACATACTGGAAACTGTTGGTTTAAAAGAAAAAGCAAACCATTTTGCCCCAGTTCTTAGTGGTGGAGAAAAACAAAGATTAGTTCTTGCAAGACAACTTGCTAAAAAACCTGAAATATTATTATTAGATGAACCTGCTACAATGAGCAGCCCTAAAAAAAGAAAAGAAGTACTTGATACAATAAAACGAATTCATGAAAAATATGGTACAACAGTCATTATAGTATCTCATCAGCCAGAAATTCAAAGATATATGGCAGATCGGATTATGTTAATGTTTAACGGTAAAGTTAAAAAAATTGGAGAACCTGAGGAAATTATAACTGATTTCTTAAAAGATGAAGAACCAGAATATCCTATTGCAGACATGGACAGAACACAACCAATTATTAAAGTTAAAAATTTAATGAGAGATTTCTACTTATACAAAGGAGGTCACGTATTAACAATCGAAGATATAAATTTTGAAGTCAACAAAGGAGAAATATTATCAATTATTGGTCCAACAGGTTCTGGAAAAACAGAAATACTTAGAATGATAGCCGGATTTGAAAAAGCTGATGAAGGAAGCATAGAAATTCTTGCCAATGATGAATGGATAAACATGACAGAATATGGCGAAAACAGGATGAATATACGAAAAAACCTTGGTTTTATGCACCAGGAATTTGCATTAACTCCACACACACCAATTATTGAACAATTAGGATACAAAATTTCACCCAAAACTGATGAAACATACGAACATGCACTTGAAAAAGCTAAAGAATTTGGGTTAAGTGAAGAAGCATTAGATGTTATCTATCAATTAACAGACTTATCAAAAAATGAAGCTATAATTAAATTGGAAAAATTAAACTTAAGTCCTGAAATTCTTAACATATTATTCCCAACAATAGAAGTGGAAAAAATAATAGAATACTCTAAACCAGTATTTGAAGCATTAGATTTACCTTTACCTCTCCTTTCAAGACAGTTCATTGAATTATCTGGTGGTCAAAAAGTCCGAGTTGCAATGGCAACAGTACTTGCATCAAATCCAGACATATTAATTCTTGATGAACCATTCGGAGATTTAGATCCTGTTACATTAAGACAAGTAGCTAATTCATTGAAAAAAATTAATGAAAAACTTGGAACCACAATAATATTAGTTAGTCACACAATGGAATTTGTAAAAGAAGTATCTACGAGAACTATTCTTATAAATAAAGGAAAACTCATTGAAGAAGGAAACCCTGAAGAAGTAACAGATCATTTTATTGAAATGGAAAGTATATAGGTGAAAAGATGTTTGAAAAAATATTAGTTCCAACAGATGGATCAAAATTGGCAGAAAAAGCTGGTTTTGAAGCAGTGAAATTAGCTAAAAAGACTGGTGGAAAAGTAATTGTTACACATATTATTGATCAAGGTTCAACCAGACCTTATGATGAACTGGAAAGTGAAGCCCAACAATATATTAAAACAATTGTAGATTATGCTGTAGAAAATGATGTGGAATGTGAAAGTCAAATAATTTATGGCAGTCCCAAATATGATTTGATGACATTAACCCGAAAGAGTGAAGCTGATAGTATAATGTTAGGAACACATGGAAAAACAGGTATAACCAGTACTTTACTGGGTAGTTTCACACAGAATGTTATAAAAAACATTAAACTTCCAATAATTTTAATCAAATAGATGTAAATTAACTGATTTAATCAACAAGTTTAATACATCCTTTTTTTCTTTTAATTTTTTTTCAGGTACTTCAACATTTAAATAATATTTAATTAATTGCTTTATTACTGTTTCAACATCATCCCATGTCAATAATTGTAATTGAACTTCATCAATTAAGTTAACTATAGAACTAATAAATGATACATTTTCTTTATTGTTATTAAAGTGATAGAATTTGCTGGCATATGCGATTTTATTTGTTTCAGAGGATTGTTCATAGAAATCATCAAATAATATATTAAAACGTGATAAGCGACTTAATACTGTACTCTGATAGTCTATTGACATGAATGTTTGTAGATATAATGCTTTTTTTAATGCATCTCGGATACTTGTAGCTATTAGTTCACCTAATTTTGAGTGTTTACCCGCATTTTCAATATGATTTTCACTATTTTTGTTAGAAATTATTGCTATTCCATCTGTTCCAGTTCCTGTAGCAATAAAATTAGAATATTGACTTTCTATTTTTAAATCTTGGATGATACTGGATTTTGCTTCAGTAGCAGTTATGGATGCTGTAACTAATGCTCCATCTTCCAAGTTTGCATTTATAATAGTAATGATGTTTATTGTACCAAAATGTGAGAAATAATGATTATTATATTCATAAAAAGATGCTTTATCACCTGCTTTTACAGCATTCTTATCAGCTCCAGCTGTTATGATACTAGTCACTTCTAATTTTTCATATTTTTTTGTTGAAATAGCATAATTATCCATACATGCTGATGTAATAAGACCTGCAGATGTTAGTGGGGATAAATTTAATTTTTGAAATTTATATTCTTGAAAACTGTCAAAGTCACCATTAGCCATCATATTATAATCTTCATCAGAAATACTTTGATTAACAATGTTTTTCATATTATGTTTTAATCCACCATTTAACCAGGATGAAATTAACACATTATTGTCCTGTTTTAAATTAAGAATTAAAGCATCATCTTTCTTTATTATTTTAAAAAAATTAGTTTCGAATATTTCTTCAGAATAATTAGTAGTCATAGAAACACCATAATAAGAAAAATAGTCCTTAGCGGAGTCGAACCGCTGTCACAAGATCCAGAGTCTCGTAGGATTGCCACTACCCTAAAGGACTATGAGAAAAATAATACATATTAATATATCTTTAAATAACTATTTAAAGTTTTTTAGTAAAAAAAAAATTTTTAGAAAATAAATTTTTAAACATCCAAAATTAAGAAAAAAGAAAAAAAACTTAAGGAATATTTAAATAAAAATTAATATAATTTAATTTATTGGTGTAAATAATTAAAAATAGTCTAAAAATCATTGAAAAGTATAAATAATAAGAAAACATAAAATAGATAACAAATAATAGAAATAACTGAAAAAGTGAAGGACAATGAATGGTAATAGAGGATTGTTAATAGGTAGAATGCAACCTGTTCATAAAGGTCACATAAATGTAATTAAGGATACTCTTGAAGAAGTCGATGAATTAATAATAGGTATAGGTAGTGCCGATAAAAGTCATACAAATTCTAACCCATTCACAGGTGGTGAAAGAATATTAATGCTTACAAAAGCATTAAGAGAATCTAACATTGATCCATCACGATACTATATTATACCATTAGAAGATATTTCTTGTAATTCACTATGGGTAGGGCATGTAAAAATGTTAACACCCCCATTTAACAAAGTATATTCAGGAAATAGCTTAGTACAACAATTATTTGAAGAAGAAAACATTAAAGTTATTCAGCCACCCTTATTCAATAGAACAGAATATTCAGGTACAGAAGTAAGAAAAAGAATACTGAATAACACAAATTGGGAAGAACTAGTACCACCAGCAGTTGTTAAAGTAATTAATGAAATAAAAGGAACCCAACGTATACATAAATTAAATCAAAAAGAAATAAGTGAATTAATATAAACATGAGAGTTGTTTAAAATGGGATTTATACGAGATAGTATTCATGGTGACTTGCATTTAACCGATTTTGAATTAAAAATTATTGATACTGTTGAAATGCAAAGACTAAGAAGAATAAAACAATTAGGTTTCACAAACTTAGTGTATCCTGGTGCTAATCATACACGTTTTGAACATTCTATAGGAACATTATACTTAGCAAACAAAGTAGGACAAACATTAGGATTAGACAATGAAGTAATATCATTACTACGAGTATGTGGATTATTACATGATATAGGACATTCACCATTTTCACACGTATCAGAAAAAGCATTAAAACACAAACATGAATATGTGACCAAAGAAATAATAGCAAATTCAAGCATCACAGATATTATTGAAGAACAATTTGATGTAAAACTTATAAACAGTATTGTTGATGGAAAAACAAAATTTGGTAAGATAATATCTGGAGATTTAGATGTAGATCGAATGGACTACTTAGCAAGAGATTCCTATTATACTGGTGTTGCATATGGCGTAATAGATACTGAACGATTAATATACAGTTTAACATATAATGAAGACAAACTTGTACTTACACCAAAAGGAGTTCAAGCAGCTGAATCAACATTACTTGCAAGATATTTTATGTATCCTACAGTATACCAACATCATACAACAAGAATTGTCAATAGTATGTTCAAAGTGTCATTGTCACGATTATTAGAAGATGGAACTGTTACTGAGGAAGAATTAAGGTATTTGGATGATGGTGATTTAATAAATATTACTAGAAATACAAAAGGATTACCAGAACAAACTATGAAAAATTTAGATACTCGACATTTATATAAGAAAACAGATACTATAAACTTAGCCCAATTCAATGATCCATCAGCAATAGTAGAAATGGATGAAAAATATTTAACAGAAGCAGAAGAAGAAATAGCTAAGAAATTAGATATAAAACCTGAAGAAGTTATAATAGATATGCCAGAAGAATTATCTTATAAAAAAATGAATGTTCAAGTAGAAACATCATATGGATTAAAACCTTTAACCGAAGTTTCAACAATAATTGATTCATTGAAAAAAGCTCAGTATAATTATGCTGATTTAGCATTATTTATGTCACCAAAAAATAAAGAAAAAGCAATATCAAAAAATATTAAATTAGAAGATTATATAACCTTACCTAATTAATATTTAACTATTTTTTTTATTATGTTAACAAATGAAAACATCAATAAAACATGGCATTTTGTAATATCATCTCCCCCTTAAATATTAAAATATAAGTTATTTTTAGTATATTTGCAATGTAAATTGGGGATCAAATATTTTAAAAAGTTAACAAAGACATCAAATATGTTAACTAAATAATTTTATCAAAACATATATTAAAAAAAGTTTACAAATAGTTAAATAAGATTAACAAAACGTTTTAAGTTTGTTAACAATTATGGAGCATATAAAATCAGAGTATATGTTATGATGGAAAAAAAGTTAATTGTTAACAAAAGTTAACTTTATGTAAATAGAGTAAATAGAACGTAAGTAGGATATAAAGTATTAAAAATAGATCTAAAAATATAATGTTAACAAAATGTTAACAATAATTTTGGTGATAACATATGATAACAAGATGTTTTAAAAATAAAAATTTATGTTAATATTATAAAACATTTTGAAAACATTTGTTAACAACATTTATATAGTAGTACTCACAAACTTAGTTACAAGAAAGAAATGTTAACAAGATGTTAACTAAAAAAATATTTATAAAAAAGGTAACTAGATTGAGTACAGATAGAACAAAGGTTCACAGATACAATAGAATATCAGTATACTTTAACAAGATAAATAATTGTTAACAAATTGTTAACATACCATTTCCTGTTAACAAAAACTAAAACATATGTTAACACTATTTTTTAATATAATTAATTTAGCTAATGGTGAATTATTATGACATCTGGTCAAGCTACTGCAAGAATTAAAAATATTGAAGAATGGCATAAGTTTAAAAAAAATGCTGAAACTAAAGGAATTAAAATTGGTGAAGCATTAGAAAGTATATTAGTAGCATATAATGAAGATAAGTTAATAGACATTAACGAATATGAAAAATTAAAACAGGAAATTACTACTTTAAAAGAAAAGATAGAAATAGATGAAAATAAGTTACATGATATACAAGAAAAAAATAATATTTTAGATAAAGAAGTAGCAGACCTAAATAATAAGATTTCACTATTAAATAATGAAAATAAAATATTAAAGTCAAATAATTCTGATATCAAAAATAAGTTAAATGAGTCAGAACAAGCAAATAAAAAAATTACTGAAGAGAATAATCAACTAAAAATTATAAAAAATAATAAAGAAAACACTGATTCAAAATTACATGAAACCTTAGAAAAAATAGAACAACTAGAAAATGAGAACAAAAAACTAGAAGATCAAAATAAAACAATTGAAGAAAACAATCACAAACTAACCGAAGAAAACATAAAATTAAAAGGAAACTCTGATATACCTCTAAGAGAAAAAGAATTACTTCAAAAACAGTACGATAACTTAGAAGAGTTATATGAAAATTTAAAAAATGAAAATACTGTTTTAAATGAATCATTGAAAACATTAACAGAAGAATTAAAACAACAACAAAAAGACACTAGAACAGCAAGAAGTGATTATAAACACATAGTAGAAAATTTAAACAAATTACATGAAGAATTCAATGATGTTCAAAATGAAAATAAAAAGTACAATGTTATGTTCGCAGAAATCAAAAAGATGTCCATAATGGAACGTATTCTTGGTAAATATCCTGAAGATATTAAAGAATTAAAATCTTAATAAAAATAAAGGGGTTTAAATTAATTATCTAGGATGATAATTAGGACTTTCATTAGTTATGGTTATATCATGTGGATGACTTTCAGACATACCATTAGGAGTAATATGAACTAATTCTGCTTTTTCATGCATTTCCTTTATAGAAGAAGCTCCAACATAACCCATTGAAGATTTTAAACCTCCCATTAGTTGATAAACTATTTGACTAGCTTCTCCTTTATATGGAACAACTCCTTCTATTCCTTCAGGCACTAATTTTGTAGAATTCATATTACTACTACCTGATTGGAAGTATCTGTCTTTACCAGCACCAACTCCTCCAGTCATAGCTCCTAGAGAACCCATTCCCCTATATTGTTTGTATTTTCTACCATTTCTAATAGTCATTTCACCAGGAGATTCAGTGGTACCAGCTAATAAACTACCTACCATTACAACATTTGCACCAACGGCTAAAGCTTTAGCTATATCCCCAGAATATCTTAATCCACCATCAGCAATAACAGGAACATCATAATCTGAAGCAACATCTGCTACACTGCTTACAGCACTTAATTGTGGTACTCCTACTCCGGCAACAATACGTGTTGTACAAATAGAACCTGGACCTATACCTACTTTTATACCATTAATTTCAGCTTTTAGAATATCTTCTGCAGCTTTTGCAGTTGCAATATTTCCTAGAAGAATATCTGATTCTACGTTTTTATTCATTTCACGTACTGATTCTATAATATCTGTTTTATGTCCGTGAGCACTGTCAATTGCTATAAGATCTGCTCCAGCATCACTTAATGCCATTGCTCTGTCCATGTCAAATGGTCCACATGCTGCAGCAACTAAGTATCTTCCTTTTTTGTCACGAACGGCGTTAGGATATTTTTTTCTTTCAAGGATATCTTTCATTGTAACAATACCAACTAGTTCATTGTTATCTGCAACTACTGGTAATCTTTCAACTTTGTTTTCGTATGCTAAATCCAATGCAGATTCTAAATCAGTATTTTCAGTTATAGTTACTACGTTATGTGTCATAGCTTCTTGAATCTTACGATTCATATGTTTTCCTTGTAATGGTTTGATATCTCTTCTACTGATAATACCAATAACTATATTATTTTCATTGACTACTGGTAATCCACTTACTCCTTCCATATCCATAATTTCTTGAGCATCTGATACAGTTTCTTCGGGAGATATGGTTATTACTTCTTTAACTGTTAGTTCATTAGCATATTTTACTTTTTTAACTTCTTTTACTTCTTGTTCTATAGTTAAGTTTCTATGAATTACTCCAAGTCCACCTTGTCTTGCTAGTGAAATTGCCATGTCAGATTCTGTTACTGTATCCATAGCAGAACTCATTAATGGTATGTTTAAATCAAAATTGGTAGATACTTTGGTTTGTAATGTTACATCTTTAGGTTCTATGCTGGATAAACCTGGTTTTATTAGAAAATCATCAAATGTATAAGTATCTTCTGCTTTGGTTAATTTGTCTGTAAATTTACTCATTATAATACCCCTTTATTTATTATAATTTTAAACATTTTTTTATAAAATTTTATATTAGTATTATCTTTATTTTAAATCCTAATTAAATATTATCTTTTAAATCCTGAACTAATTCTCGGTTGATGGTTCCATTATTTCTGTCCCCTTGAGTACATACACAACCTCTTACTCCCATGATATCACAGCCTATTTTTTTAAGCATTGCTACATCATTTTTGTTTACGGAACCTGCTAATGCAACTTTTAATCCATAGTTATGACTTGTATTAACAAAGTTTTGTAATTGTTCGGTTGTCATATGATCAGTTAATCTGTGACCATCTTTAATGTAAGTATCTAACATAGCTAAGTCTGAACCACTATCTTTCGCTACTTTTGGTATGAATTCGGGTTCTATTGAGCCTGTTTTGTATGCATCTGCATATCCGCATGCTACAACAGTAATTGAAGAATCATATTCTTTGATTGTTTTAACAACTGCTTTCATAACTTCTAATGCTTCTTCATATGTTTTTGTACCATATAATCCTACTTTAACATAATTTGAACCTGATACAGCACTTCCGAGTGCTGCTAGAGATACTGTTCCTGGTTTATATGGTACATCACCTATGGTAGTACTAACAATTATATTATTATTTGCATAGTTACTTATTTCTTTGATTATCCATGGAAAGTTTGCTCCTAGTGAACCTTCTTTTGGATTTTTTACATCTAGAATATCTGCTCCACCCATTGTTGCTTCTTTTGCTTCATCTAGATTTATTGCACTTACTAATAATTGCATATAATCACTCTGAAATAAATATAATTAAAAAAAAAAAATAAGTTTATGAATTAAAATACTTTTAATTCTTTTAATAGTTTGTCTCGTTCTTTTTTGAGACTGTCTATTTTTTCTTTGTTTTCATCTTTGTTTTCTTTTTCGAGCATTGTTATTGTATTTGTTATAGCTTCTAGATTTAATTCTAAAGGACTTATAACCATGATATATTCCTCCTAAAATGATTTAACATTTTTTGTTACTGGTAATTTTCTTAACCATCCTATGTCACTTTGATATAGCATACGTATGTCTTCGACGTTACAACGCATCATTGCTAATCGTTCAATTCCTAAACCAAATGCTGCTACTTGAGTTTTTATTCCTAATGGTTCAAGTACTTCTGGCCTGAACATTCCGGATCCTCCTAATTCCATCCAACTTTTCTTTTCTGGAACATATATTTCTGATTCTACTGATAAATATGTGTATGGGAAGTAAGCTGGCCTGAATCTTACTTTGAAACCTAATTTTCTATAGAATTCTTTGAGAATACCTAAGAGATTTTTAAAGCTCATATCTTCTCCGGCAACTATACCTTCTACTTGATGGAATTCTGGTAAGTGTTTGTAGTCTAATGTTTCACGTCTAAATACTCTTCCTACTGAGAACATTTTAAGAGGAGGTTGATGTTCTGATAAGTATCTTACTGATAGACCTGTAGTATGGGTTCTTAAAACCATTTGTTTTGCGATTTCCACATCCCATTTGTATTGCCATCCAGTACTTCCAGTATTTCCACCATATTCGTGTTCTATTTTTGTTTTTTCTACTAATTCTTGATTTGGTAAGTCTGCAATTGGTGGGTTATTCACGTAGAATGTATCTTGCATTTCTCTTGCGGCGTGGTCTTGTGGTTGGAATAACATGTCAAAATTCCAAAATGCTGATTCTAGAATTGTTCCTTTTGCTTCATCAAATCCCATGTCTATGAAGATACTTCTTATTTCTTCTATTGTTTGTTGTAATGGATGAATTTTACCTGGAAAAGTGTTTGGAGCAGATGCGTTAATATCATATCCTCGGTAATGTAGATTTTTCCATGATCCGGTTTTTAGTTGTTCGTGTGTTAATTGTGTTGCTTCTTCTTGAATAGTTACTCCTTTATCTAGTATTTGTTTACCTAAGTCATTTAATTTAAAATTAAATTCTTGTGAAGTTTTGATATCAAATAATTCTTTTCTTTTTTTGAATTCTTGTCTGACTTTATCATATTCCACTGGTATTTTGTCACTAGCAACCTCTTTTGCTTCGTTTATGAATTTTAGGAATTTTACTTGAGGTAGTTCTTCAATATTTGTGGTTTTACCTTCTTCTGTTAAAGATAATTTTCCATCTTTCATTCGAACCCATCTATGTCGCATCATTACTCCTATAGAAAAGTTCATTTGTTGTTTTGTTACACCAGATTTTTCTATGATTTCATCTATTGTGGCTTCGTCTTTTTCTTGTTCTGAAAATTCTTGTAAAGTTTTAAGGATTCTGTGTTCTGGTAAGCCTTGGTTTACATAGTCTTTTCCTTCTTCAGATAATTTTATTTGATCTGTTGATTTTTTATCTACCGTTATAATATCTTTACTGGATAACATTCCTGCAGCACTAGTTACTGCTTTTAGGGGCATGTTTTCATTTTTAGCTATTTCTTCAGGAGTTATTTCAGTATTTTTTGATAATTCTTTAAGTAATTTTTTTTCGTAAAGATGTAATTCGTTTATTATTTTATCTAACATTAATTTTCATCTCCTATTCTTAGTATAAACCTGTTTTTGAGTATTTATCAACTAAACCTACAAATAATGAAGCTGCTGTGAAGTCTGCTGTTGTTCCGGGATTGTATTTATTTTCTCTTAAATATTTATCGAAAGTTGTTATTTCTTCAAATCTTTCTGGTGTGGCTATTTCTGTGTTTTCGAGTATTTCTTTTGCTCTTTGAGTAACGTCTTTTGCTACTTCTTCCCCATACTTCCTATTTATTAGTGTATCTGGAACTTTTGATAGTAGTGTTAAATAAGTTTCTAGTGTAACATCATTTTTTGAGTATTGTTGTTCATATTTACAGTATGTTGGATAACCAATTTCTGATATTATGGGTAAACCATTTATTAGTTCGTATGATATTTTATCATATTTTGATGATAATGTGAATAAATCATATAAGTTAATATTATTATTGATTATGTCATCTATTGTGTTTTTATTATTTACATCATACTTTGTGGTTTTGTTATCTAATCCGCCTGGTTGAGCTAGTGTTATGGCTTTAGTTAATGCTACCGCATCTTCTGACCGTGTATTCTTCATGATTATATCAACCATTTTTGGCAGATTGTATATAGATTCTTCATGTTCTAATGCACCACAACCAGCAGATATTGGTATTAATAACATTGATATGCCTAAATTAGTGTTTGTGTTAACTAATTTTTTAGTAGTTCTGATTGACTGTAGTATTGCATCACCTATTTGAATTTTATCTAATAAATTTGGATAATATTTTGATGCATTGTATGCTACTATTTCTAGACTTTCTCTTAGAACTGTTCCGCTGATTAAGAAATCTTCATAAATCATGTCATTAAAATCTTGTGTTCTATGCACATTTCCTGGTTTTGGATAGGCACTTACTTCTAGTAATGTTGCTATTTCACCTAGTTGTGCTATGTTTCTAGAATTTAATATCATTTAATCTCCTTGTTGTAGTGTTTAATAATTATATATTAAAGAAAGGTAATTATTTAGTATATATAAATTTATATTTTTAATTGGTTATTAAGTTATGGAAAAAAAAGATGTGGGTAATGATTATTCTATACCAAGTAATTGAGGTACAAAATAACTAATTATCATATCAGCACCGGCTCGTTTAATGCTAAGTAATGTTTCATCAAGTAAGTCTTCAGTTATGTATCCTTTTTCTATTCCTGCAGTAATCATAGAATATTCTCCACTTACCTGATATGCTATTGTAGGCATTTTAAATTGTTGTTTTACTTCTCTTAATACATCAAGATATGCTAAAGCAGGTTTAACTATTATAGCATCTGCTCCTTCCTGAACATCTAAACTCACTTCTCTTAGTGCTTCGTTAAAGTTAGCCGGATCCATTTGATATGATTTTCTGTCTCCGAAACTAGGTGTTGAATCTGCCGCATCCCTAAATGGTGCGTAGTATGTTGATGCATATTTAGCAGCGTAGGAAAATATTGGAGTATTAATATAATCATATGTATCAAGAGCTTCCCTTATTGCTTTTACTCGTCCATCCATCATATCACTTGGAGCTATTACATCCACACCTGCCTCAGCATAGCTTATGGCTATTTTTGAAAGATAGTATAATGTTTCATCGTTTTGTACATATTGATTGTTTATTATTCCACAATGTCCATGGTTTGTGTATTCACACATACAAACATCACCTAGAACTACAAGATTTGTCTGATCTTTTAATCCTCGAATAGTTTGTTGAATTATACCTTTTGAATCATATGCGCTACTAGCATATTCATCTTTATGATCAGGTATTCCAAAGAGAATAGTTGATGTTAAACCACTATCTTCGAGCAGTCCTGCAAATTCTATAGCATCGTTTACAGAATACCTGTATTGGCCGGGCATGGTTGGAATTTCTTCTGGTTCACCATCTTTAGCTGATTCTTTAATATAAATAGGATATATTAAATCTTCTATCCCAACGTTAGTTTCTCTAAACATTGCCCTTATACGTTCATCTGTTCTCATTCTTCTCATTCTTATATTAGGAAACATATTTTTCTAGCCACCTTAATTTTTTAAACATAAAAAATCATATATTACTTGAGCTGCATTAATACTGGTTGAATCACCTATTGTATCTGCAGAAACTTCAACTACATCTAATCCAACAATATCTTTCTGTGCTAGAACGCCAATTATCTGTTGTAATTCAAAAGGATTAATACCACATGGTGCTGGCGTACCAACTGATGGAGCATATGCTGGATCGAGCACATCAATATCTACTGTAACATATATTGGAGTATTAATTTTCTCCAAATGTTTAATTACTGTTGTAAATTCATATTTAATATCATAATTTGTATAATATGAAATGTTGTCTTGTTTTTTAACATAATCAAATTCTTCTTTTTCTGCTGATCTTATTCCTAATTGTATTATTTCTTTAGGATTTAATTCATGAATTCGTCTTAAAACTGTTGCATGAGAATATTTTTCTCCAAGATACTCATTTCTCATATCAAAATGTGCATCTAAATGTACTATGGTTAGTTCATGAAAAAAATTTTCATCATAATCATGAATAGCTTGTATAACCCCATTTGTTACTGTATGTTCTCCACCTATCATGATAGGTTTAAGCCCCATATTAAGAAGAGATAAAACAGTATCTGTTATCATCATATGCGTACTTTCATAATCACCATAATTTACAGTCACATCTCCTATATCATAATTAGTAACTGTTAAGGAAGTGTTAAACTTTAAGTTAAATGATTCAAAGTTATATGATGCTTCTCTTACTGCTTTTGGACCATATCTTGCACCAGATTTGTAGCTAGTTGTACTATCGAATGCAACTCCAAAAATAGCATACCCTGATTCTATCTCTTCATTTTCAGGAATTTCAGTTGAAAAAGCAAATTTATTCATATTTTCTGTATAAAAAAACATTTTAGATAATCTCGTGTAATATATTGAAAATAATAAAAAATATTATTCATTTAATATATATTTTAGATTTTTAAATAATTAAATTTTGGGAGTGACTAAAAAATAAATTATAATAACTTATCTATTGGTTAAAATGATTGTTTTAAATGTTTGAATACTGATTATAATCCTAGATATGTATTTAATAAAAAAAAGGTATTGAGAAAAAGGACTTTTAATGAGATTAAAAGTCGAATAATGTTGTTTGTTTATATTTTTTTGTTTTAGGTTTTTCTTCATCTTGTTTATCTGAATTGTTATTTTTTGGAATATTCTTTTCTTTTTTTGTAGATGTATCTGTATTTTTAATGTTTTGTTTTGATTTAGATTGTTTTGACTGTTTTGACTGTTTTGACTGTTTTGAAGTTATAATTTCATCTAATTTTTCTGTGTTAACCAGTACTTTTTCTTCAGATGCTTTGTGTTTTTTTGTTTTTTCTTGTTCTTTTTTCTGTTTCTGAATCTCTTTCTCTTCTTGTTCTTGTTGTTTTTTAAGCATTTTAATACGATTTTTTTCAATCGAGGCAGGTATTTTTCTAGAACGGAACAGTTTAACTTCATCATCTTCTAGTTTAAAATATTCTTTTAAGTCATATGCCCGTTCATTATCTTCAAATAATATTTCATAGAATGGTATGTGTTTTTCTAATTCTTTTGGTGAAGTATGCAGTTTAGGAGACATTTTATTAGTTACTGCTTCTACTAAATTTTTTCTTTTCCTACTTTTTGACATTTTTTGGAATACAGTGGAACCAGAATATCTGGCAAATTTTTTATATGTTTGTTTTTTACTAGCAGCAACACCTCTACCCATAAACAAGAATGCATATTTCCAGTAAGTATAATTTTGTGTTCTAAATGCTCTTCCAAGATTTAAATCTGCTAAAGCAATCATTTCATAAGCTTTAGCTATTTCATCAACTCGTTCATATTCTTTTGGAATGTTTTCTGCTATGAATTCTATCAACATTGATGGTTGTGCATCAACCCTCATAGCCTCTTTTACATGTTCTGGGTTTTTACTTTTTAGCACTGTCCTAACAGTATCAAATATGTTTTGTTCTCCGTCTTTTTTTGATATAACATTAATACTGTCCATCGTAATGTTTTTCTCTGAATCAACTATTGCTTCAAGACTTGTAATAGCTGAACGTAAATCCCCATTGCTTTGTTTACTTAAAGCTTTTAATGCTTCAGGATCATATTGAATATCTTCCTGTGCACATATTCTTTTTAGTTGTGCATTAATAGTGTTTGAATGAACTTTCGAGAATTTTATGGCTTGACATTTTGTTTTTATTGAAGTTAATCTTTTACTATATGGGTCGTTTGCCATCATAATTAATGGTTGTTTGGTGTTTTTTATTGTTTCATTAATTGCTCTTACTCCACCAGAATCGTCACGTCCGTTTATACCATCAACTTCATCCATAATTAATAATTTATAACCTTCTTGGAACAGACTTCTTGTTTGTGATGCTTCACCTATGCTTCTTTTTAGGATGTCATATGATCTTTTATCACTAGCATTTACTTCTATCGTTTCAGAAAAATATTCTTTTCCAACTAAATGTGCCATTGTTGTTTTTCCAACACCTGGAGGACCCATTAATAATAATGGTTTTTGAACAATGCCTTTTGTCCAATTTTTTGCCCATACTTCTATTTCTGCTTTTATTTTAGCATTTCCAAGTACGTCACCCAATGTTTTAGGTGAATATTTTTCTACCCATTTCAATTTAATGCAACCTTATTTAACTAATAAAAATTTACTTATTAAAGCTTCGAGTTGGAGTCTTGGATTTGCTCCTTCCCTAATTCTATAATCACATTCACTCATATATTCCATTATTTTTACAAAGTTTTCTTCATCTATTAATCCTGCTGAAGACATTTCAGTTACTTCTTGATATAGTTGTGTGATTAAGTCATCTCCACTTATTCCTTCTACTATTAATATGTCCCTTAGTAAATCTCGTGCTCCTGTAAAGTCTTTATCTAATGCTTTGTTTATTATTTTTCTAACATCTTTTGGTTTTGCTCTGCTTATTACTTCATATACTGCATCTTCTGTTATTTTATTGTCTTGTGTTGTTGATGCTTGCAATATATTGATAGAACGTCTCATGTCTCCCTGAGTAAAGTAGACTATGTTTTCTAATGCGGATTGTTCTGCTTCTATTCCTTCTTGTTCTGATATGTATTGTAATCTGTTTATTATTTGAAATGCTTTTATTGGTGAAAATCGGAATATTGCACATCTAGATTGGATTGGATCTATTATTTTAGATGAATAATTACATGATAAGATAAATGAGGATGTTTTTGTGTACATTTCCATTTCTCGGCGTAATGCTTGTTGTGCATCTTTAGTCATGTTATCTACTTCATCCAAGAATATTATTCTGAATGGTGATCCTACTGCTTTTAATTTACAAAAACTTTTTATTTCATTTCTTACTGTATCTATTCCCCTAGCATCTGATGCATTTAGTTCTAGAAAGTTTTGTTGCCAATATTCGCCTAGTAAACTTTTAGCTAATGCGAGAGCACATGTTGTTTTTCCTACCCCTGCGGAGCCTGTGAACATTATGTTCGGCATTGAATTTTCATCTACATATCTTTTTAGTCTAGTCACTATTTGTTCTTGTCCTACTACATCATCTAATGTTTGTGGCCTATATTTTTCTACCCATGGAATATTCATTGTTTCACCTAAATGTTAATGTTATATTATAAGTTTAATGATTAATATTACTAATATTGTTAGTGTGATTACAAATCCTATTATCATACCAACAATATTATATGATTTCATTTTTATTCACAACTATAGATTAAGTAATTGTTTTTTCTTTTGTTCGAATTCTTCTTCTGTAATTATACCATCTTTTTTTAGTTCATAGTATCTTCTGATTTGATATACTGGGTCAAATTCTTCTGATGTTACTGTATTTTCAACATTTTGCTTTGTTTGTTGATTTACATTGTTTATGTTATTATTAACATCATCTTTTAGTTGTGTTATTTCCTGATCTAATTCTGTTTTTGTATTGTTGATTTTTTGAGGTGTTGCTTGTGGTTCTTCTGGTTGTTCTACGGTATCTTTGATATTTGCTGTTGGTTCTGTTATTTCTTTATTTTCTGGAGGTTGTTGTGTGTTTTTTTGTTGTTCAGACTTGTTGTTAACATCCTCTGTGGATGGTTTTTCTTCAATTACTTCTTCTTCTATATCTTCTTCAAGAATTAGTTCGTCATCTTCAAAGTCATCTAATTCTTCAAAGTCATCTATTTCATCAAACTCATCATAATCATTGATTTCTTCTATTTCCTGTTTTTTCTGAGTTTTGGTTGTTTCAGGTTGTTTTTCTTCTATTTCTTCATCTATTAATAGAATTTCTTCGTCATCATCTTCATCAATAAATTCTTCTTCGTCGAGAACAGTTTCTAAATCGTTTGTTTTTTCTGTTTTTTTATCAGTAAATTCAGTGAGATTATTTGAATCTTTTATTGGTTTTACTGGTTCTTCTTTTTCTTCTGATTTATCGAATCTTTTACTTAAAAATCCTTTGATTTTGTTGGTTGTATCTTTAATTCCTTGTTTAGACTCGATTTCTTCTTCAAATTCATCTAATTCATCATAGTTATTATTTGTTTTGTTTTGAATTTTTGGAGGCTCTGTTTTAGAATCGATTAATTGTTTTTTTTCCTGGTTTTTTAAATTTAGTACTGATTTATAAAAAGCTTCCAATTCATCATCATTATTGTCTACTCCTGCAAGGATGTATTTTTTTTGTCCTAAACCTATTTCTAGTTTTGGTTCTTGGAAAAAATTTCCAGGATCATAACTTAGATAACTTATTGATGATATTGATTCTATAATAGGATATTCGTTATCATATGATTCTAAAATAATTTTATGTGATTCTAATCTGGCGGAAGCTTTTCCATAATCATTGACTTTAACTATTCCTACTCCTTCACCTTTTGCTATAAATGATTCCATTTCTGGTTTAATTTCTGTTTTACTAAATAAAGACATAATTTTACACCCATTCTTTTTTTATTATTTGTACTGGTTTATTGTTTTCAATTATTATTGTCATCATATCCTCGGCATATACTGTGTTTTCAAATATTTCTTTAGCTTCGTCTTCCAAAGTTTTTGAATTTGTATAACGATTCGATAAATGAGTTAATATTAATTGTTCTACGTTTGCATTTTTAGCTATTTTTGCTGCGTCTGCAGCTATAGTGTGTCCATTTTCGATTGCTTTATCTTGATATTCTTTGGCAAAAGTTGCTTCATGTATCAAAACTTTAACATCTTTAGCAAAGTAAATCATTTGTTCTTGAGGTATTGTATCTCCACTGTATACTAGTTTAACTCCTTCTCGTGGTGGTCCTAATACTTGTTCTGGAAGTATTTCTTTTCCATTAAGAGTAATTGGGATTCCTGCCTGTAATTTCCCAAATAATGGTCCAGGAGGAATTCCTAGTTCTATGGCTTTTGGTCTTAAAAATTTAGGTTGTTTGATTTCTTCTATTTTATATGCATAATTTGTTATTGTGTGTTTCATTTTCATTGCTTTTATTAAGAAATTGTTTTGTTGATATATTATTTCATCATCTTGTGTTATTTCATGCACTACTATTTCATATGCAATTGTGAAGAAACCTAATTTTTTAATATGTTCAATTAATTCTATTATCCCTGGTGGTCCATAAATGTTTAATGGCCTGGTTCTTCCCCGGAATGCTAGTGATTGTATAATTCCAGGCAAACCTAGTATATGATCACCATGTAAGTGTGTGATATAAATATCATCTATTTTCATAGGACTTACTTGTGCATCCATTATTTGTTTTTGAGTTCCTTCTCCACAATCAAATAATACTGTTCTATCATAAACTTTTAATACAATAGACGTGTGATTACGGGTTTTGGTAGGAATAGCTGATGCAGTTCCTAAAAAAGTTAATTCTATTATATTAATACCTCATAAATATTTTTTTTTATTAATGAAACAATAAAATTCAATATATTATTATATTTATATTTCCTATTTTAAATAGAATATTTTTTGATTAATGTGTAACATATATTTTATTAAATGAAGAAAAAATTCAGATAAAAAAAAAATGGTTTCTTTTACTAAAAAAAATGGAATTGATGATAACATGACAATATTTAGTGATAATAGGATTATCGAGAATATATATGATGATATTGGATTTGAGGACATTACTACAAATAGTCTTGTTCCTGAAAATAAATGGGCTCAAGCAGAAATATTATGTAAGGAAGATGGTGTTCTTGCAGGAATGGAGGTAGCTCATTATATTATTAATGAGTTTGGTTTGAATATTAGCAGTACTTTTTTTGATGGTGATGATATCCGTAAGGGCGATGTTATTCTTGAATTTGAAGGTAAGGCACGGGATGTCCTTATGGTTGAAAGAAGTATATTAAATTATATGATGCATTTAAGTGGTATTGCTACTGTTGTAAGGAAAACTTGTGAAAAAGTGAAGGAAATAAATCCTAATGTGAGAGTAGCTTGTACACGTAAAACTACGCCTGGTCTTCAAAAACTTGAGAAAAAAGCAGTTGAAATAGGTGGAGGAGATACTCATCGTTTTAAGTTAGATGATTGTGTTTTAATTAAGGATAATCACATCCAAGTTGTCGGAGGAGTTATTGAATCTATTGAGTTAGCTAAGGAAAATGTTAGTTTTACTAAAAAGATTGAGATAGAAGTTGAAAATGAAGAAGATGCTGTTCGAGCCAGTATGTTTGGAGCAGATATTGTTATGTTAGATAATATGACACCTGATGAAATTGAATCTGTTTTAAATACTTTGAAAGAGCGTAGATTAAGGGAAGATGTTTTAATAGAGGTTAGTGGTGGTATTAATCCAGATAACATTGAGGATTATGCTAAGCTTGATGTTGATGTTATTTCCAGTGGTTTTATTACAAACAGTGCAAAATCTCTTGATTTGAGTTTAAATATTTTATAAACTTTTCGAAATATTTTCTTTAGTGGTATTTTCATTAAATTCATATCTTCTTTATTTTAGGAAAAGAAGTGTTTTTTACCTATATTTCTTTACTTTTTTTAAAAAAAAAATAATATTAAAATTAAGTAAATTAAATAGTCATTTCATAAGAATCAGTACACTTAAAAGAAACATATGAAAAATTAATCATAAAAGTAATTAAATTAACATTACATTTATTAATAAAAAATAACATAATTATTAACAGTGAATGATTTCAATAATATAAAAAAAATAATGTGATTAGTATGGCAGAATTTGAAGAAATAAATGAAGAAATCGAAGAAACTGAAGTAGAAAACTTCGAAAACGAAGAAAATTTAGAAGAAAATGAAGAATACCTAAGTGAAGACGATGAAAAACTCCCATTTGCAAAAGCAGAAGTTGTACGTCTAATGAAACAACACTTAGACGATGACAAAATGATAAGAGAACGAGTAAAAGTAGAAATGAACAAATTCTTAGGTGACGTACTCGCAAATGTATGCAAACAATTAAATGATTATCCTTACTCAACAGTAGAATACGAAATGCTCAAAGAATCAACATACCCATACACAAATATAGAAAGAATCAATGAAGAAAAAATCAGAATACTAAAACATTTAGATGCAATTAAAGCAGATTGTGATGCATTAAGTATGGATGTAAAAGCTACTCTTAAAATAAACGATAAACCAAACCAAGAAGAAGACGACGAAGACTTATTCTAACCATCTTTTTCACCCCCACAGTTACTTTTTTTTAAATATTTTAATCAATAAAATTAATTCTATAAGAAAAATTATAGGATTAAAAGAATGAACATTAACATTAAAATGATGCCCATTTCAATAGGCGGAGTAATATTAGGATTAACAGCAATGGGCAATTTATTCTACGATTATTTTATGTATAGTAGGGAAATATGCGATTTAATCTCAACTTTCCTTTTCATATTAGTACTGATAAAATTAGTAAAATATCCTGAAACGTTTAAAGAAGATTTAAACAATCCAATTTTAGCAAGTATTATAGCTACATTATCGATGACATTAATGTTGTATTCAAATTATCTTTACTTTTACATGGGTAGTTATTCCATGTTATTATGGGTTATTGCCATTATGTTACATATCTTCTTCGTTATAAATTATATTGTGAAATTTTTTAATAAATTAGATATTAGTGATTTTACTGCCGGTTCATTTGTAGTATTTGCAGGAATACAAATGATAGCCATTACAGCACCAACATTTAATCAAGAATTTATAGGAACGATATGTTTCTGGATAAGCTTTATACTAGTAGTGTTAGTATTTTTAATAGTAACATACAGATACATTAAAATTCCAGTTAATAATCAGACAAAACCTATTATAGGAGTTTATGCAGCCCCATTTAGTTTATGTAGTGTAGGATACCTTTCATCAGTCGCTCCCAATAATTTAATCATGGTTGTGGGTTTTTATATTATGACTAAAATTTTGTACATAATAGTTTTAGAAAAGTTTATTGAATATAGACATTTTCCATTTTATCCAACATATGCTGCATATACATTTCCTATTGTAATTAATACAATAACGACTCTTCAAACTATAAAGTTCTTAAAAAATAATGGAATTAATTTATGGTTTATGCAATATGAATTAATGATAGAAATGATAATTGCAATTTTATTAGTAACATATATATTAATACAGTTCTTAATGAACATTTTTGAATTACGAAAAAAAATAGAATAAAAAATGAATTTAAATAAATTCTACTAACTCATCTATACTTTTCCTATCAGTACCACGAGGTTCAGCATTAGGATAACCCAAAGGAGTTAATAAAACAGGCTCATAATCATCAGACAAACCAAGCAATTCAGATAATGGCTCTTTATTAAAAGCAGCAATATAACAAGTACCTAAACCAAGTTCAGTTGCTTCAAGTATAATATGATCCATGACAATAGTAGCATCAATATCCGAAATATTCTTTCCATCCCACCTAGTCCATGCATCACTAGGTTTTGAAACAACAGCAATAATATAAGGTGCTTCAGTAAACCAATCCCATTTACCAACAAGCTTTAATTCATCCTCATGCTTTTTAGTATCAATAACAAAAATTTTAAAAGCTTGAGCATTAACTCCCGTTGGGGCTATTTGTGCTGCTCTAAGAACTTTATCTAATTTCTCCTTCTCAATTTCTTTATCAAGATAACCTCTTACACTATATCTTTCTTCCATTACATCCAACACTGTCATTATTCCACCTCTTCTTGATCGATTGTTGTGAAACCAGTTTGTAATTTTTCCGCTTCCTCCTGAGTTAATAATTCCTTATCTGCATCATCATCATCAATTATACTGTTACCGAAAGGATCCTCAAGTATGAGTATAGTACTGTATTCACCAATTTTTATTTTTGCTAATGAATCTATAATATTAAGTGCATTTTCTTGAACTGAGGGTTCTATTTCATTTCCTTCCAATTTTATAGCTCTAACAACAGCACTCTCAAAACGATTCAATATACCTTCTACATTAGAAACATAACCCTGAGATTTTGGGCCCGGTTCTACTTTTAAACCTAAATCAGGAAGTGTTATTGTAGCTGTTTGAGATTTTGCAACCCTCGTATTTAGTTTCGTATCATCTATTTTTAATGTATATCTTACAGGATCATTATGTTCTAATGATATACTGTCTGATGATTGATAACCACATTCTTTACAAGATACTGCAGTTTCTAATATGTCCCCGAAGTAAGGTATGTTATCTGTTCTGTTTGTTACTTCTAGTGTTTTTTCTCCACCACATACTGGACAATCCGAATACATTACTTCTTTTGTAAAATTTATATTATCTTCACTCATAATAATCATTTATTAATTTTTTATTTCATAACATTTTTTATGAAAGCTTAAATTTTTGGTTTATCAATTACAAGATTATGTTCTGTTAATTCTTGTATGATTTTATCTAAACTTTCTTTATCTGGTGCAGATATATGATGACTATGTTGATTATTTGATAATTCATATAATTTTTTTACTGAATCTTTTTGTTTTGAATCAGAAGTGATATGTTCAATAAAGTCATTAGAATTATATTCTTCATCATATTCATCTATTTTACGAACTAATGGTTCTTTAAAATCAGGTATATAATAGGAAATATCGGTAATTTTTCCACCATGTTTCGTGATAATCTGACGTTCAAGCTCAATTTTATCTATTCCATGTTGTAAAAAAACTTCAGTTGATACTTCGTTAATGATTTGTAATATCTTTTTTAATGTGTTTTCCTTAGAATTATTATTAATAACAGGTATGGATAGAGAGTTAGCTTTTCGAATTAAATCATCATTAATTATGCGATTTTCTCTGAAATAATCTAGTTGAGCTCCACCACGTTTAATAGCTATTGCTCTTGAAATGAATCGTTCTTGATGTGCTTCTTTGTCTGCAGTGAGAACAAAAAAGTATACATTAGCATCATTTTTAAATTGGTCTAAATTTATGAGACCAGGAACTAGGTGAACACCTTCAATAACAATTGAATCTTTATCTTTAATTGAACGTTTAATTACTTTTTCTACTGCGGGAATTACAAAAGAGGCATGTTCTTCAAATCCTGCTTCTATAAGTTTTTCTTCATTTTCATAGTTTATTTTATTTCTTAAAGTAGTGTATGCATCGTATGATGATTTGTGTAATGCTGGTGCATAATCTGCGCCGATAATTCCACGAACAATTTCACGTATGAAATCTGTTTCAATCAGATATTTTATATTCAATTTTTTTGATATTTCTGAAGCTATTGTGGATTTTCCTATACCCGAAGCAGATCCAATTAAAATTACATATGGTTTCATCATTATTCACCAAAAAAATAGTTGTTTAAAAAAAATAAAGGTTAATAGAAGTATAAAATTAGTGTAGTTATAATATTTCTACATCTACTTTTTTACCTTTGATTTTAGGGAGTGTTATTGTTAGTTCATTGTCTTCAAATGAAGCTTTAACCTCTTTAATATCTACTTCAACAGGTAATGGTATGATGTTTTTAGTTTTTCCGAAACATCTTTCTCTTCTTAATACTTCTACGTCTTCTTCATCTTCTAAGTAGTCTGGGAAGTCTATTTCTATTTCGATTGAATCGGTTGACATTTTGATAGATATGTCCTCTTTAGAAGCTTTAGGAACATCTAATTTAATTACTAAATCTTGTTCATATTCTAACAAGTCAACTGCTGGTTTATTTGCTTTGTATTCTTCTAATGTTTTATTCCATTCGGATTGTCTGGATTTTAATGTAGTTACTACATCATTAAACATTTTTTCAATACTGTTGGTTTCTTCAGTGTTTTCATTTCCATATTCTTTGTATTCACAGTTTGTTTTTTCTTCAGTTTCTTCTTCAGAAGTTTCAGTTGATTCATTTACTGTATCTTCCACTGTTTCTTGAGTAGTTGTTGTTTTTTCTTCTGTTTCTGTTGTTATATCGATATTTTCGTCTTTTTTATCTTCTTTTGATTTGATGTTTACTTTATTCATAAATATCATCCCTGTTTTTTTAGTGAACTAAATATATTTTAAGTTTATATAATTAATGATATATTAATTAATTATTTAAAAGTTTCTAAATAGTTACTTTTTAAGTAATAAAAAAAATTTTAAGAAGATGTTATTCCTGTTTTCTATGTCTTCTTCTTAAATTATATTCGGTAAATTGATCTTCTTGAGCAAATTCTTTACCCATTGATTGTATTAACTCTTTAATTTCGTCAATTTTACTTAAATCGTTAATACTTGTTTCAAATATTGGATCTTCTATTTTTTCAGCATATTCATTAATTACTGATTTATCTGTTAACAAATCGGTTTTATTAAATAAACATATCATTGGTGTTTCGAACACTTTTTTAATTTCACAGTATAATAAATACTGATTTTCCATTAAAAATCCTGAAGTTTCTGATGGATCAAAAATATATATGATAATATTTCCTAAGTGTTCCAATGCAGCTATAGCATTTAATTCAATTTCATTCATGTCATTGATTGAACGATCTAGCAAACCAGGTGTATCAATTATCTGGTATTGTCTATATAACATTTCATAATTACCTATTTGTAATCCTTGTGTTGTGAATGGATAATTAGCAACTTTTGGACTGGCATCTGTAATATTATTTAACAATGTTGATTTTCCTACGTTTGGAAAACCTGCAATAACTACTCGAACTGCATTGAAGTTAATATTTGGCATATGTTTAAGTTCTCGTTTAGCAAAATCTAGGAAATCCAGTTCATCTCCTATTCTTTTTACTACTGAAACAATTCTTCCATAAGCTTCTTTTCGTATAGGTATTGCACTTAATGAATCTGATTTTCGAATTTTATTAGTATATTGGGATTCTATTTGTTTAAGTATTCCTAATGCCCAGAATACTGCTCCTAATGAATGTTTATATTGATCTACTCCGACTACTATGTCTATGTAATCTTGATAAAATTCTGGTAATTCCTCAATAATTGGTGTTTCAGTAACGATACGATTAAATGTACTGTTGATTACTTCACATGCTGTTTGAACTCTTACTTCTTCAATTCTCATACCTTTGACACGTGGATGTAATTTTGAGCTTCGAACCTTTGATGCTGCTTTACTTGCCCTATTAAATGCTTTGTCTATTATTTCATCAGGGGTTGGTATGTTTGGTAATTTCATTTTTATACCCTCCTATTTTTCTTCAAATATTTGTGCTTGAAATGAATATAATTTTGTATTTTCATCTTTCCATGATTCAGATGATAATCCTGCTTTGTAACATAAATTTTCAAGATATGTTAATGTGTCCCAGTTTTGTTCGACTGGTACTTGAGGTAAAAGTAATCCTCTATGATAAGAATTTTCGATAATTAGTCCATCTCGTCCTATTTCTATCAAGGTTAAATATTCTGTATACTTTTCTATATCTATCAGTTGTGGTTTAGTTAGTACACTTATTTCTAGTTGGATATTTTCAAATTCTTGTAATGATAGTGGATTAAATCTGGGATCATCAAAGGCTGCGGATATAGAAACGTCCAATAATCCTTCTATTAATGAGTAATATGGTTCTGGATAACCTATGCATCCCCTTAAGTTTGAGTTTAAGGATAATGTTACAAAAACTCCTAATTTTTCGTCAAATATTTTTGGTAAATTCTTAGGGGGGTTATATTCGTCACCATTTAAGTAGCTTGAAATATTATCTCTTGCTATTTTTAGAAGTAATTGGCCTTCTTCTTGTGTGAGGATAGTATTTGACATTATTGTACTCCACCAACTGTTGCTCGACTTACTCTTATGTGTGGTCCTCCATCACCTACAGGAACTGTTTGACCATCTTTTCCACAGAACCCAACACTTAGATTGAAGTCTGAACCTACTCCAGTTATGTTATTTAATATATCTAATGTAGTTCCTGATAATGAAACATCCCTTAAATGATCACCTAATTCTCCTTTTTCTATATTATAAGCTTCTACTGCATTAAATTGGAATATTCCTTTACCTGTATCTACTTGTCCTCCACGAGATCCTTTGAGATAAATTCCGTTTGGTAAATCTTCTATTAGTTCTTCAAAGGATGATTCTCCTGGTTTAATGTATGTGTTACTCATTCGTACTAATGGTTTATTACTGACGGATGATCTTGCATTTCCGCTTGATTCTCCATCGCCTACTTTTGATGCTGTTTCTCGTGAACTTAATACTGATTTAAATACGCCGTTTTCAACTAGTGTTGTTTTTTCTGATTTTGTTCCTTCTACATCATATGGGTAGTAGCCAAATCCTGTTTCTATTGATGCGTCATCTATTACTGTTACTAATTCTGATCCTATTTTTTGTCCTAGTCTTCCTTTAAGTATTGAGTCGTTTTGTAGTATTATATCTGCTTCTGATGCGTGTCCTAATGCTTCGTGAATAAATACTCCTGCTAGTTCTGGGTCAAGAATTACTGGAAAATCTCCTGAGGGTGGTGTTTTTGCATCTAGTAGGCTTATTGCTTTGTCTGATATTCCTGTAGCGAATGATTCTAAATCTGCATTTTTGATGATTTCAAATCCTTGTACTCCTCCTAGGCTTTTGTGTCCTATTTGCATTACTTCTCCATTTGATGCTACTGAATTCATGGATAAGACTGTTCTATTATTATCGCTTAGGATGTTTGTTCCTTCTGAACTTATTATTAAATCTGATGATTGTGATTCTGATAGTGAGATGTTGGTACTTTGAATTTGATCTTTTTGAGCTATTTTATGTAGTTCTTTCATTGTGCTTATTTTATCTTCTATAGTTATGTCTTCTATTTTTATTTTTGCTTTAGATTTTACTATGTCTTCTTCAGGGTTTGTTGTGGTTAATTTAACATCACTTTTAAGTTGGTTTGCGATGGTGGTTGCATTTTCTGCGACTTGTTCTACTTTTTCTATATCACTAGTGAATGCTGATCCCCATGCGCCATTTTGTAGTACTCTGATTCCTATTGCATAATTTATTCCTGTATCAACATTATCTATTTTTCCATCTTTGAGTACTATTGAGTTATTTACTGAATTTTTTACTCTGATATCTGCATATTCGACTTTAGATTCAAGTTTTCTTATTACTTTTTGGAAGTAGTCAACATCAATTCCTGTAGCCATATTATATCCTCCTTGTATTTTTTTTTAGAATGATAATTATTAAATTAATTTTAAAAAAAAATAGTTTTTTTATTTTTATATGTAATATGTTATGTTTAACATAGTAATTATAGTTTAGAAAAATAGAAGTAATAATAATATTACATTGAAGTAATAATGTATTAAAAGTGGTGAAGAAAAGTATGATATTAAACAATATCATAAAAAAAAGTAAATTGAGAATTTTATAATTTCTCCAGTAATGTTTTTCGTGCATCAGCAACTGTTAAAGGATAACCAGACTCTTTAAAAGTAATATTATCCTCTTTCTCGAGCATTTCAAAAATCTGTCCTACCCAAGGTAATCTTAAATCTGCTTGTTCAATAACTTCCTTATCACTAAATACCTCTCTACAATTTCCCTGTTTTAATATTTTTCCTTTTCTTAAAACATTTATATTATCAGAGTACATAGGTACTAAATCAACATCATGAGTAGAAACTATAATAGTCATACCTTCAGCATTTAAGTCATATAATAATTGCATAATAGCTGAAGCTCCATTTGGATCTAATCCACTTGTTGGTTCATCTAAAACCATTACTTTAGGTCTCATTGACAGTATCCCTGCAATAGCTACACGTTTTTTCTGACCCCCACTTAAATGATGAGGTGCTTTTTGTGCATATTCTGACATCCCAACAACTTCTAATGCTTCTTCAACTCGTTGTTTTACTTCTGCTTCATCAAGACCCATATTCATTGGACCAAAAGCAACATCTTCAAACACTGTTGGTGCAAATAATTGATCATCAGGATTTTGGAATACAACCCCTACTTTTGCTCTTGCTTCGAGTAAGCTTTTTTTATCATATTTTAATGTTTTACCTTCAATAATTATTTCACCAGAAGTAGGTTCAATAATACCATTAAAATGTAAGAAAAAAGTACTTTTACCAGCACCATTCGGACCTAAAATTGAAATCATTTGCCCTTCTTCTACTTTAAAATCTATACCTTTAATAGCTTGAGTACCATCAGGATAATTATAATGTAAATCTTTAACTTCTAATATAGCTACCATAACTTAATCTCCTTTTTTGTTTAAATTGTATATATATTCATTGAACCAAAGTAAAGTATTCCTAGAATAAATATTATTATAAATAAAATTATTAATATCCAATGTAATATAGGTATATCCTTAATTGAATCCCCATCCCGAATCATGTTTAATTGACCATTATATCCTCTGGAAGCAAGAGCTTTATATGAAATTTCACCCTGTTCCCAAGTTCTTATAAATACCATTCCGGCTAATGAAGCTAAACAGTTCATCCAACTCATATAACTATGATATCCTAACCTAGTTTTCTGAGAGTTATACATTGTACTTGTTACATCCAAGAACAAGAAGATATATCTATACATCAATATAGCTAAATCAGTTATAATTGTTGGTACGTGTAAATCATGGAAAACCGCAAATATCCTATTCATAGGAGTAGTTAGAATTAAAAATCCTAAAGCTGCTACACCACCCAGTACTCTAAAAAATACCAATACTGCCTGATTAATACCGCCCTTAGTTAATCCAATACCGAATAATCCTAAATCCCATATATGAGGCCCAGTACCCAAAAATGCTAAAAATATCCCTGATAAAACGGCGAATCCGATAGGTATTGCCATGAAAGTTGCATAAAAAGAGACTGGAATCTTAGCTTTATATATAATTAAAAATGAACATAATAAAAATATTATGAACGGCATTATAGGAGATCCAGAAACTAAATTTAAAAGTATTGCTGCAATAGCAAAAATTACTTTAGAATAAATATTAGTATTCGTTAGTTCATTATGCATAGTATGATGATCTAACGTATCTTCAAAAATCGACATATTCACCACTTAAAAAAAAAATTTACAAAAAAAAATTATGCTAAATTAATAACATAATTATTGTTGTTTTTTTACTTTTTTTCCACCATACCAGTAACCAAAGATAAATCCAATAATAATGGAACCTATAGCTGCTTGTAGACAGAATAAAAGACTTTCTATTTCACCACTAGGTGGTTCCCATAAAGGTGCTGCCCAAACTTTATAGTTAGGGTTATTTTGTTCAATATATTGTCCACCTTGATCATCGGATCCACCGAAGTAACCATCATCTTCACCGTGACCGTTGAAGATAATTAATGGAGCAACTATTAAGATTGCTACTATTATTAATATACCAATATTTTTCCAATCCATTTTAATTAGCTCCTGCTTCTTGTTCACTTATTACACCTAATTTTACAAGGATATCTGGTCTTGCATCTTGGATGTAATTGTAAATAACCATTGTTAATAGACCTTCTGCTATAGCTAAAGGTATTTGAGTTACTGCAAATATAGTTAAGAATGCTGCAAAAGTAGCTCCCATGTTTGCACCTGGGAATGCTAATGATAACTCCACAGAAGTTGCCACGTAGGTCATTAAATCTGCAACAAATGCTGTAAAGAATATTGAAATTGGTGCAGATAAGTTCATTTTTCTAAGTGCTACCCAAACTACGTAACCACATACTGGACCTACAATACCCATTGAGAAAATATTTGCTCCGAGTGTTGTTAATCCACCGTGTGCTAATAATATAGCTTGGAATAATAATACTATTACTGATAATACTGCGGTTACTGCCGGACCAAAGAATACTGTACCTAAACCATTTCCACATGGGTGGGAACAACTTCCACTTACGGATGGCATTTTTAATGATGATAAGATAAACATAAATGCCCCTGAAAGTGCAAGTAATGGTAATGCGTCATCATTCTCAGCAGTTGCTTTTTTTATTTGCATTATACCATAAATTACAACTATTGCAGAGATAATGAACCATATGGCACACCACATTGGTGGTAAGTAACCTTCCATTATGTGCATGTTTTATTTTCCTCCATATCATAAAAACTTATTAATTTAAAAAATATATTTCATTATCAAATGTCTTTTCATTCTTTAACAAAATAATGATTATTATTATATTCGCTATATTATTTAAATATGTTGATAATGATTTAATTAAACTTTAATCATTTATAAAATTATACATATTTAGGTTAACTTAAATATAATTATGTAATAGAAAATTGAAAAAATTAATAAAAAAAGAATTAACAAACGATTCTGAAAATCACTTTTAAAAAATAAAAAATCAAAAAAAATATTAATAGAAAATATTGCATAAAAAAAGTAGGTAATACACTATCTTAAAAACAATAATAACGATAGAAAAAAATCAATAAAAAAAACAAAATAATCATGTATTACCATACAGCGAAAAATGATTAAACCAGTAATAATAAATTAAAATAAAATTATAAAAAAATACTAGCCCATAAAGAAATAAAATAATATTATATTGTAAAAATAAAGGTGTAAATATGATAGTAAAAAATAAAATTATCCTAGCACTTGATGTAGAAGAAGAAAAAAAAGCATTTTCAATACTAGAAAACACTACAAAATATTTAGATACCATAAAAATAGGATATCCAATTACACTAGCTTTAGGACCACAAATAATAACAACAATAAAAGAAAACTTTGATGTGAAAATAATAGCAGATTTTAAAGTAGCCGATATTGACGCAACAAACGAAAAGATAGTAAGAAATACTTTAAATTATGGGGCCGATTCTATCATAGTACATGGTTTCACAGGAGAAGATAGTGTAATTGCATGTAAAAATGCTGCAGAAAACTTAGGTAAAGAAATATTCTTATTAACAGAAATGTCACATCCAGGAGCTGAAAGATTCTTAAAACCAGTCTCATTAGAAATAGCCCAAATGGGAGTAGAACTAGGAATCAGAAATTATGTTGCTCCTGCAACAAAATTAGACCGATTAGAAAAAATAAGAAAAATAGTTGGAAAAGATTCATTCATTATTTCACCAGGAGTAGGTGTTCAAGGAGGAGAAGCAAAAGAAACTTTACAATATGCTGATGCAGCCATTATTGGCCGAAGCATTTATAATTCAGATTCTCCACAAGAAACTCTAAAAAACATTATACAAACAATTATTTAACTTATTTGAAAATTCATAACCCAAATCAAATAAATAGAAATATACTATTGTCACAGGTTCAAAGTATAATTCGATTCCAAAGAATAAATTAGGATAAAAAACATGAATTAAACCCAATACTGATAATATAAGTACGGTTATTTTAGCAACATACCTATATTTAAGTAATTTATGAACAAAAGTTAAATTAAAACCTTTTTCTTCTTTTTCATCAACAAAATCATTACCTTTTTCATCGAAATACATTGCAAGAATACAAACAAACAAACAAGGCCAACTTAAATGAGGAAATCCAATTAAAATCAGAATTAATATGAAAAGAACTGCTGAAATAATATGATTTAAACTATCAACCTTATTAGCCAAAGCAGTACCTACAAGAATACTTAAGAATATACAAGCAGCATCCACACAATTAACAGATAAATAAACAGTACATATAACACACAGAATACCAGAAACTACTGACAATATTAAATTATCCATTTCATCCATCAAATCATCAGATGTCTTCATAAAATATCCTGATAAAGCAAAAAGAATAGCATTAATTATCAATAGCTATCACCCATTTATTTTATCTAACGCGCTTGCAACAATTAAGGGGAACAATACTGTTGCATCACCCACCACTGTAACAAGATTAGAACCTTTTTTAGCTTTAGCCCAAGATTTAGCTTCTTCTAATGGTGCTCCACTTAAACTACCACCCTCACTTCTATCCAATGTAATTTGAATACCGGCATCTATTCCACCCGTAAGTATGTTAGAAGCCAGAGCGTAATGTTTAGGTAATCCTCCACCAAGCATGCATGCTGTTACTTTTTTACAGCCATATACAAAATCAGACAAATAAGCCATATCCCCAACTGCACTTATAGTAAAATCATTATCTTGACAATAAATCCATAATTGTAATCCAATCATACAATCAATTAAACCCGGAGCAAAAATAGGCACATTATTTTTTGCAGCAGTTGCAATGAAAGAATTATCATCATCAACCAATAGCCCAATTTCATAGATAAACTTTTGAATAGAAATAGTATCATACTTTTCATTAATCTTAGCAAAAATTTTATGTATTTCCTCTTCAAAAACTTCAAAATCCTCAGACTTAGTATAAATATCAGCTATACGGCCCATCCCATTATCTTGAAGTACTTCATCATCTTCCCCCGTACTAATATAATGTCTTCCACCAAATGATTCTACTAAATCATGGGTTAAATTTGCTCCACTAGAAATTATCAAATCAACATAACCCCAATCTACCAGATCACGTACTACTTTTCTTAAACCTCCTGGAATCATTGGCCCAGCTAAGCTTAAAAATATTTTTGTATCTTCATCTTTTATAGAATCCGCTAACAGTTTTGTTGCATGAGAAATTCTTCCAGCACCCAAAACTCCTGATTCATCTAATTGTTCCATAAAATCTGAAATTGTCATGTTATTTGTAATTTCTATATGTTTAACTTTCATAAAAAAAATCTCCAAAAAAATAACTTATAAAAAAAAATTAAAATTAATTAGTAAAACTTACTAATCTACGTAAAACATCAGTAAAAGTAACCATACCAGTTATTTCTTCATTTTCATCTAATAAAATTAACATAGAAACATCATTTTGATATAAAGTACCCATACTATGCATTAAAGTATTTGTTTCTTTAGCAATAGCAACATCTTCATCAATGAAATCTTTTACTTTGGCTTCAAACTTGTTTTCAGCAACCATTTTAATAACATCAGAATATTTAACTATTCCTTTAATTTCATCATCCACAATTACTGGTATTCCCTTAATATTGTGTTCAATCATCAGTTTAGTTACTTCTGTTAATGATTCATCATAACCTATAGAACAGGTTATTGGAGTAGCCAAATCTTTAACTTGAACATTAGGTATACTTAATATACCCTCTGTTTTGAGTAATAATGCATTATCAACATCATCTCTTCCAATAATTGTTCCAAAAACTGTTAAGTTGTTTACAGGAGTTGGACCTATTTTAATCTTATTATCTAAATCTAATTGTTTAATATCCCCCAGTACTGTGATTGTTGCTTCACATGCACCTGGACGTAAGATATTAGTAAATTCAATTTTGTTAACTGATATGTCAGATACAGCCTGATCATTTACAAATATAGGAACATGTATTTCACAAGGATCATTTTCTATATTTAATGTATGATAAGCATCAAGTGTAGGCTTATAACCACCCCTTGGACCAGGAACTCCTTGAACTAAACCTAAACTCCGTAATGATTGCATTTGATTCCTGATAGTACCTGCATTTCTTCCCATCAAATCGGCTATACTTTCACATTTTACAGAGGTACATTTAGATTTTCTATATAAATTAATTAAACTTTGTAATATCTCTTTTTGTACTGAAGTAAGCATAGCTACCACCTTTATAAATCTTTTGAGATTATGTGAAAAATTAACATATGTTCTCTTAAAAAAAACTCTGTATATTATGTTTATATTTGAGATATAATAAAAAGGTTATGATAAATAATGATAAATTCATTTATTTCAAAAAATATAATATTAATTAACTAGAAAAATACTTCCATATAAATAGTAATCAAAAAAATAATTTGATATGGTAAATTAACAAATGATTATAACAATTCAATTTTAGGTGCAATAATGAGTTTTATAGAAGTTAAAAATGTTACAAAGAATTTTGATAACACTCCCGTATTAAAAAATATTAATTTAGAAATAAATGAAGGAGAAGTATTAGGAGTTCTTGGAAGAAGTGGTTCAGGTAAGTCTGTGTTACTTAATATGTTAAGAGGGATACCAGAATACCAGCCAGATGAAGGAGAAATTTTTTACAATATATCAATATGTCCTGAATGTGAACATGTAGATGTTCCTTCAAAAGCAAATACCCCTTGTTCTTGTGGGGGAAGATTAAAAGAACAAAAAATTAACTTATGGAAAAGTACTCGTTCTGAATTTGCTGCAATAAAAAGACGAATTTCCATCATGTTACAGAGAACTTTTGCATTATACGAAGAAGAAACCGTTATAGAAAATATAATGAAATCATTCGAAGATCAACGAGATCCAGACAATATCAATAAGGCAATAGAATTACTAAAAATGACTAGGATGGAACATCGAACAACACATATTGCTCGTGATTTAAGTGGTGGAGAAAAACAAAGAATTGTACTTGCAAGACAATTAGCAAAAAATCCAATGCTATTCCTAGCAGATGAACCAACAGGAACATTGGATCCAAAAACTGCTACATTGTTACATAATGCTTTATTAAGTGGAGTTAAAGATAAAAATATTACAATGATTATCAACTCACACTGGCCAGAAGTAATAGAAGACTTATCTGATCGAGTTATATGGCTAGAAAATGGAGAAATAAAAGAAGAAGGAAATCCATCAGAGATAGTAGCAGAATTCGTTGAAGAAATACCATTGCCACCAAAACATGAAGCAGTAGCTATAGGTGATTCATTAATTAAAATGACTGACTTAAAAAAATATTATTTCTCTGTATCAAGAGGAGTAGTTAAATCAGTGGATGGAGTAACATTAACCATTAATGAAGGTGAAATAGCAAGTATAGTAGGTTTAAGTGGTGCTGGAAAAACAACACTTTCCAAAGTAATTGCAGGATTAGTTGAACCTAGTGATGGAGAAATAGAAGTTAGACTAGGTGAGGAATGGATAGATATCTCACAAAAAGGACCACAACATAGAGGTCGTGTAACACCACACATAGGCTTATTACATCAAGATTTCAGTTTATATCCATATAAAACAATTCTTGGAAACTTAACTGATGCAATTAGTTTAGATTTACCATCAGAATTTGCAAAAATGAAATCATTACACGTTTTAACTGCTGTCGGATTTAAAGAAGAAGAAGCAGCTTCACTATTAGAAAAATATCCTGACCAGATGAGTGGAGGAGAACGTCACAGAGTTGCAATTGCACAAGTATTAATCAAAGAACCTAACATCGTAATTTTAGATGAACCAACAGGAACAATGGACCCAATTACAAGAAGACATGTTACTGAATCAATATTAAATGCACGTGAAGAATTAGATCAAACTTTCATTATCATTTCACACGATATGGACTTTGTTCTAGAATGTTGTGATACTGCAGCACTAATGAGAGATGGAAAATTATTAGATCATGGAAAACCAGAAGACATTGTGGATAAATTAACTTCACAAGAAAAAACAAAAATGCTTAACAAACAATTATAAAATTTCTCCACCCATCCCTCTTTAAGGAAACTTTTTTTTGAAAAAAAAATAGATATTATAAGAATTCATACTTAGTTGTACGTTCTTGTGGAATTCGGCCAATATCATTGATTAATTGATGAATCTTTTCAACAGATAAATAGCCACCATAACCACCACCTGCAGCTGTGGATATTTTATCTTCAATCATTGTCCCACCAATATCATTTGCTCCACAATTTAAAGCAACTTGTGTCATCCTAAGACCTAATTTAACCCATGAAACTTGAATATTAGGAATAACATTTCCAAAAATAATCCTGGATATTGCATGAACTTTCAAGTCTTCAATGCCTGTTGCACCATTTGAAATTTTTCCCAGTTCATTATTTTCTCCAAGAAATGTCATAGGTACAAATTCTGTAAATCCCTTAGTTTCTTCCTGGATTTCTTTAAGTAAAAACATGTGATTAATTCTATCTTCCCATGATTCTATACTACCATACATTATTGTAGATGTTGTTGGAATTCCTAATTGATGTGCTTCTTTTACTACTTGAGCCCATTCATTAGTAGTTAACTTATTTGGACATATTTGTTGACGAATTGAATCAACTAAAATTTCTGCAGATGCTCCCGTCATCGTATCCATACCTGCATCTTTTAATAATTTTAATGCTTCATATGTTGTTATATCAGAATTTTTAGCTGTTTGAAAAACTTCTGCAGGACTTAAAGCATGCAAACATATATCATAATTATCTTTAATATTCTTTATTAAATCACAGTAATAGTTTATATCCATGTCCTTGGTTATGCCACCAAACAAACATATTTCTGTGGCTCCAACGGATTTTGCTTGTAATATACTATCAGATATTTCTTCATTGGTCATCATGTAATTTTCATGATTTCTGAAAGAACAAAATTTACATCCAATGATACAATGGTCTGTTATGTCTATCGCCTTATTAACCACATAGGTTACTTTTTCTCCTACAATTGTTTTTCTTAATCTATCTGCAGTATCAAATAATTCAAATTGATTTTCTGAGTGAACCAAATCTAAAGCAATTTGTGGAGTTATTTCATTATCTAATGTTTTATAATAAATTTTTTCTAGCATTGAATCACATGCCCCTAATAATGTAATTCTAGAATTAGATTTAATGTTCTTAGTTAAAATAAGTATTGAAAAAAATAGTATTTGATAAACATATCTTGAAAAAATAGGTTGGGAAATTGAAAAATTATTCAGGTAAGTTTAATTTCCATAGATAATATAATTCTTCAATTTTATCCTGTTTTTTAGATCGTTTTTTAGATTTCTTTTTAAGAGTAGATTCTTCACCAGTCCAATCGTCAACTACTTCATCTAAGTAGTTTGCTATTTCTTCATCATAATAACGAGTACCTATGGTGTAACATTCTGCTTCGTTACGAATATAAATTATTCCTGGCTTATCGTCATCACCAGCACCTTTTTCGTTCATAATATCGGTTATTTTTAATAATATGTCATAATATTTCTTTGCTACCATGAAGATATCTCCTTAAAATTAACGTAAAATATAATATTACTATTTATATTTAATACAGTATATTAATTTTTAGTACAAAAAATTAATCACAGTCTTCGAAAACTTTTTCATCAAAATGGGTTTGTTTAATTTTTTTAATGATTTTACAAGTACTATCCAATTCAAATTTCTTATAATCTTCGATTTTAACTACTTTAATTCTTAAACCTATATCTTCTAGTTGTTTTTGTAGTTTTATTGGAGAAAATTTTTGATCAGGACCTATTGCTATAATATCTGGTTGAATTTCTTGAACTATTTTAAAAGGATTTCCTTCATTACCTATGAAAACTTTATCAACTATTTCTAATTTTGATATTAATTCTGCTCTTTGGTCTTGTGGCATGATAGGTATTCGTTTATGTTTTTCAACTGTTTTATCTGTTGCAATTATAACAAATAATTCTGCTTTGGTTCCACCCAACTTTTTTGCTTCTTCTAAATAAAAAACATGCCCTGGATGTAAAATATCAAATGTTCCGGAAGCCATTACTTTAATATTATCAGTTCCCCCATATCATTTTTGAAATTTAAGTGTGTCTTCGAAATTGATTAAACCTTTATATAATGCTGATCCAATGACAACATAATCCGTGCCCAATTCTGATAAAATTTTTAAGTCATTTAATGATGTTATTCCACCAGAATAGATGATTGGAATATTTATATTAGATAATAATTCCTTAACTGGTTTTAAATCAACACCACCAAGTAATCCTTCAACATCAACATTCGTGAATAATATTGAACCAGCACCTTTTTCTTCAAAAATTTTAGCATATTCTACTGGTGATTTATCTGTATATTCTGTCCATCCATGAGTTACAACTTTATTATCTTTACTATCTAATGAAACACAGATTCTTTCTGAACCATATTCATCAGATAGTTGTGTTATATACTCGGGATTCTTTATTGCCATTGTCCCTATTATTACGGTATTAATTCCAGACTCAAGTAATTTTTTTGCATCTTCTATTGTTCTTATTCCTCCACCCATTTGTATAGGTACTTCTGATTTTTGGATAATTTTTTTAACTATTTCAAGGTTTTCTCCACTGCCTAATGCACCGTCCAAATCTACTATATGTAACCTTTTTGCGCCTTTATTAATCCAGTGCATTGCTACTTCATCAGGATTATCTATTATTACTTGTTCAGTTCCTGGTTCTCCTTGAACTAATTGAACACATTTACCATTTTTAAGGTCTACTGCAGGAATTATTATCATGAAATCAACTCTTTTGAATTATTATTATAAATATTAGTATGTTATATTAATTACATTTAATTTTCTAATCTATCCCTAATTAATTTAAAACATAAGATACATAATAAGTATTAATAAATTTTTGAGAATTGTAATCTATGAGAAGAGTTGCATTAAAAATTGCTTATATCGGTACTAACTTTCATGGTTATCAACGTCAACCTGATTATCGTACAGTTGAGGGAGAACTTTTAAAAGCTTTTTTTGAAGCGGGAGTGATAACAGATACTTGGAAAGCACATTATTCTGTTGCTGGTAGAACTGATAAAGGAGTGCATTCTACTGGTAATGTTATTTCATTTATTACTGATGAGGAAATAAGATTAAATTATTTGAATGGTTTATTGCCTAAAGATGTTAAGATTATTGGAGAAGCTAAAGTGCCTTATGGGTTTAAAGTAAGATTCCCATTATCCCGAACTTATACTTATGTTCAACCATTAACACCTTTTGAAGAAAGTAAATTAGATATAGATCAGATGAAAGAGGCTATGCAATACTTTATTGGAGAACACAATTTTAGAAACTTTTCTAAACGTAATGAAAAGAATCCTAATAGAAAAATTTTTGACATGCAATTATTTGTTGAAGATAATTTGTTAATTTTTAAAGTTATAGGGGAAAGTTTTCTATGGAATATGGTAAGAAAGATGGTGACTTCTTTAATGTGGATTGGTCAAGGAAAGCTTGATTTAAATGATTTTAAAAGATTGTTTGAACCAATTGACTTAAGGGAAAGAATTAGATTACAGCCTTCTCCTGCTAATGGTTTAATTCTTAGTGATATGGATTATAAAAATATTAAATTTAAGGATTGTGAATATTCTAAAAATAAATTAATAACGGAATTACAGAAGCAATATATTTACCATAACCAAGAGAAATTAACAAATTTAAAAATGATGAAATTATTAAGCAAAATATAAGTGATGTTATATGAAGATTGGTGTTGTATTGGGTACAAGACCCGAAATTATTAAAATGTCCTCGATTATTGATGAAATCAGTAATAGAAATCATGAATGTGTAATAATACATACAGGACAACATTATGATATAGAAATGTCAAAGCAATTTTTTTCAGATTTAAATCTTCCATTGCCAAAATATAATATAGGAATCGGTTCCAATACTGCAATTCAGCAAGTTAGTAAGATTATTGTAGAGTTAGAAGAGATACTGGTTAATGAGAAGATAGATATTGTGTTAGTGCAGGGAGATACTAATGCTGTTTTAGCTGGTGCATTAGCAGCAAATAAGCTTAAAATACCTGTAGGTCATGTTGAAGCAGGACTTAGATCATTTGATAAGGATATGCCAGAGGAAACTAATAGGATACTGGCAGATAATTGTTCTACCTTATTCTTTGTTCCTACTGTAGAAACAGCAATAAATTTACAGAACGAGGGAATTAATCATAACAGTATACACGTTACTGGAAATAGTATTGTTGATGCATGTCAAAGAAACTTAGACATTGCCTTAGAAAAAAGTGATGTTGCAAATTATATTAAATTTGAAAACTATATTGCATTAACATTACACCGAGCGGAAAATGTTGATAATCCGGAACGTTTAAGAAATATTATAAACTGTTTAATAAAATTAGAACATGACATTGTTTTCCCTCTTCATCCACATACTAGAAAATCTTTAGAAACTAATGGATTATATGATCAAATAGCAAACAGTAAACATATTCAGATTACAAAACCTTTAGGTTACCTTGATTTTCTATACTTATTATCCAATAGTAGAATGATATTAACAGATTCCGGTGGAGTTCAGGAAGAAGCCATCACATTAAACATACCATGTGTAACTCTCAGATACAATACTGAACGTCCAGAAACTATAAGTGCTGGTGGAAACATACTAGCTGGAACTGATGAAAAAGAAATAAAAACCAACATTGAAAAGATATTGAACAATGAAAATGTTTATGAAACTATGGTTAAAGCCGTGAATCCTTACGGTAGTGGAAATACTTCCAAGATCATACTTGATATTATTGAAGACAGTTTTAATAATAATTCATTGAAAATTAGACAATCTGAGGAAATAATGGATTTTAAAGGTTATTATCTTAAAGTGATTGATGAAGAAATGACTGTTAAAGAATTTGAGGAAAAATATGAAAACCATATTATAGAACAAATATTTTATGAAAATACTCCAGAACTTATTGAAGATACAAGTGATTTAAAAGATAAAGTTATTATTGTTAAAAAATTTGAACAACTGAAATAAACGGGATGATTAATGTGAATTTTGATACTATTAAAGTAGGCATATTTGGTCTAGGACATATTGGCTTACCTACTGCAGCAATTCTTGCAGATAATAATATTAAGGTATTAGGTGCTGATGTGAACAAGAATATTGTTGATAACCTTAATTTAGGAAAATGTACTTTTGACGAACCAGGACTTGAAGATTTGGTTAAAAAGGTTGTTAAAAATGGTTTTTTATCTGCTACTGATGATTTAGAATATGCTGCGAGGGTATCTGACATATTGATTGTGATAGTTCCCACACCTGTTTATGAAGATAAAAAGGCAGATTTGTCTTATGTTGTTTCTGCTTGTGAAAGTATCAAAAAAGGTTTGAAAAAAGGAAAATTAGTTATTATTGAAAGTACCGTTCCTCCTGAAACGGGAATTAATGTTGTTAAACCGTTACTTGAAGAATCTGGATTAAAATGTGGTGAAGATTTTTATCTTGCTTACAGTCCTGAAAGGGCTTTGCCGAATAATACTATTTATGAAATGACTCATAATGTTAGGATAGTTGGTGGTTTCAATGATAAAAGTGCTGACTTAACCGCCAAGCTTTATTCAAATATTACTCAGGGAGACATAATTAAAGTAAAAAACATTACAAGTGCAGAAATGGTTAAATTAATGGAAAACACTTATCGTGATGTTAACATTGCTTTAAGTAATGAATTGGCTTTGATTTGTGAAAAAATTGATGTGAATATTAATGAAGTGATAGAAGCTGCCAATTATCATCCTAGAGTAAATATTCATACACCTGGCCCTGGTGTTGGTGGTCATTGTATTCCTGTTGATCCATATTTTTTAATAGAAGTTGCTGAAAAATATGGTGGTAGTGCACAGTTAATTTCGGATTCACGTATGATTAATAATGGTATGCCGAAACATGTTCTTGAATTAATTTTGAATAATGAGAATATTAACAGTCAGAGTACTATTGGTATTTTAGGTATTGCTTATAAAGGAAATGTTGAGGATATTCGTGAAACGCCATCCGTAGATCTTATAGGTTTATTATTAGATGAAGGTTTTGATGTTTTTGTTAATGATCCTTTTGTTAAAGATGAGATTATTGAATCGTTTAATGTTAAATCAGTAGATTGTGAAGAAGTTCTTTCATGTGATTGTGTGGTATTGATGACTGATCATGATATGTATAAGGAGATTACTCCTGATATGATAAAAAATAAATTATTCATTTCAACCAGACCAATTTTAGATTCTGATATATTTAGAAATGCTGGAATTAAATTTGAAGCAATAGGTGACATAGACTATTAAGGTTTTCCTCATGAAATTACTTGTTTTTGAATATTCTAGTGTGTGTTTAGATGATAATCTAGTCTTTGAAGGTTTTCATATGTTAAGGGGACTTTTAAATGATTTAGAACATGTTTCTTTTTTTGATACTTATTTTTTAATCGATGAAAAATTAGATGTTTTCAGTTATGAAAATTGTAAAAGTATTTGTTTGGATTGTGAATTGTTTGAATGGTTAGATACGTATATTAATCAATTTGATTATTGTTTATTTGTTGCTCCCGAAGATAATTTGATTCAATATAGGCTCACCAGTTTATTGGAAGAGAAAAATATTAAAATTTTATGTCCTGATTCTAGGGCATCTTTTGTTTGTTCCAGTAAGTTTTTAACATATAATAATATACCTGATGATATTTTAAAAATTAATACTTTGAAAATGAAGAGAGATTCTGTTGATTTAAATAAAATTGAAGAAGATTTTAAGTATAATTTTATTATTAAACCTGATGATAGAACTTCTTCTGATTTAATTTATCACATTACTAACAAAGATGAATTTGAAAGTGTTTTGAATGTTTATTCAGATAATAATATTAATACTATTTTAATACAGGAGTATCTTTCTGGAGAATCAGTTAGTGTTAGTGTAGTTTGTTATGAAGATGATGTAAATTGTATTAGTGTTAATTCCCAAATGATAAAAAGTGAAAATAATTGCTTGGAATATATTGGATGTACTTCACCTATAGAACATGATTATAAAACTGAATTATATGATATCAGTAAGAGAATAATTAAAGAAGTCCCCGGTTTAAAAGGTTTTGTTGGTATTGATTATATAATACATGATAAGAAAATCTATTTTGTGGAAATTAATTCCAGAATCACAACCCCCTTCATTATATTACAAGAGAAATGTAATGAAAATTTAACAGAGAACATTATTAAAACAATACATAATAAAAAAACAGAAAAAATAACATTCAACGGAAAAGGAAAATTTATAAAAACTAATAATATAGGCAAATAGAACTATTACAATTATTTTCCAGATAATAAAACATCTGAATCAGACAAATCATACTCCATAACAAATAATATAATACATATAAAAAGAACATGAAAAAAGGGTGAAAAATATGAAAATAATAGGTTTAGATATTGGTGGAGCAAATACAGACTGCAGCATAATAGAAATTAAAGATAAAAAAATTGTTAATCTAAAAAATTACCGAGAATATTTTCCAATGTGGAAAAATAAGGACCAATTACAGGATTGTTTAAAAAAATTTTGTAGAAATGAAGAAGACATTGATGTAGTTTGTGTTTCGATGACTGCAGAATTAGCTGATGGATACAATAGCAAAAAAGAAGGTGTTGAAGACATTTCACAAAAAGTAATGGAAATATTCAACGACAAAGAAGTTTACTTTGTTACATTTGAAGGATTAAAAACATATACCCAATTAAAAGAAAATCCCCTAAATGCAGCTGCTGCAAATTGGATAGGAACTGCAGAATTAATAAAACACATAGGAAAAGATTGTATTTTTATAGATATGGGTTCTACAACAACCGATATTATTCCTATTAAAAACTTAAAAGAATCAGCTTCAGGACATACAGATTTAGAACGTTTAAGTACTGGTGAATTAATATATACTGGAATGTTAAGAACTAACCTTACATCAATAGTCCATACAGTCCCAATTTATGGAAAAAGCACATGTGTAAGCAGTGAACTTTTTACAATAACAGGAGACATACACAGAATACTAAATAACATACAAGAAGAGGATTATACTTGTAATACACCGGATGGAAATGATAAAAGTATAAAATCCTGTAAAAGACGATTAGCAAGATTAGTATGTGCTGATTTAGATACACTAGATGATGAAGAAATAATTAAATTAGCAGAATATATAGAAAAAAAGCAATTAGAACAGATTGTAACGGGACTAAATAAGGTAGTAACCAGAACAAAAATAGATACTGCCATCATAGTTTCATATGGTAGTGGAAACTTATGTCAAAAAGCAGTTGAAAAATTAAATATGAACGTTATACCGTTAGAAAAATACATATCTAAAAAAGTTATTAATGTCATAACTTCATTAGGTGCTATTCAAATGTATTTAGATAAAAAGGATAAAAATATAGTATTATTAGAAGAAATTTAGTATGATTAATACCAAACATCTTTTAATTTTATAGCATATGCAAATATGTTTGCACCCAAATGGAAAAATATACTTAGAATTAATATAATAAGAATTACTTCCCAGGACAATTTAATGACGATGGAAACAAACAATAATGAAACAATTACAAAATCTAGTTGATCAAGTAATGGTACAGGTTTTCCTCGTTCAAAATTTAATCTTCTTTTAATGAAACTACCTATGATATCACCAATTAATGCACCAAATCCTAAAAGAAAACCAATCAATAATCCCCGTAAAACATTTCCAGATAGAAAAGTTATCTGTGAAGATGAAATGTTAAATAATGTTGATAAAATTCCATAATCTGCTAATAATCCCAGCAATCCACCAACAATCATACCAAGTAGGCCACCACCAATTAAGCCTCTCCAAGTACAACCATCACCAGTAAATCTTCTGCCATCCCAAGCATTTTTACCAAAATCAATGGGTGTTCCTCCCCCAAATACTAATGCTGAACCATTAGCAAAGTAAGCTGGAATCATTAAATAAATTGAATATAAAACTGTTAAAATAAAATCCATAGTATCTCGTCTTTTCTTTATATATAATATTATCTAATTAATTTATAAATAATTTTACATTTTGAAAAATATGAAAAATAGAAAATGTAATGTTAATACTAGTTTAAAAACTTAAAAATAAAATATTACTAGATAAAAAAAAATTAAAAAATAATCTAAC